>JABMNB010000270.1 GCA_013205335.1 Rhodospirillales bacterium | reverse complement strand
AGATACCCGCCACCAGTGGCCTGCGCCAGACTGTCATGCACTGGTCTACGCCGCCAACAACCGCGCCACCTGCGCTGAGCTGTTTTTCGCCGAAACAACACTTAGTGCGGCTTGCATGGCATGCGGCGGACGACGCGCACGGCGCCCATGACCGCATGCGAACCCGGCGGGAGACGTAGGGGGCCGGCGCTCGTAGGGTCGCGTCATGTCCCGCCGCAGCACGAACAGCCACGCCGTTAAGGTGCAACAGCTTCCGTACGTCGCCCGCCTCAGACGTGAAGAAGCGTTCCGGTCCGCCGACGATGCCGAATGGAAGGCTGCCGCCGGTCGCATCGCCGGCCCGCACGGCTGGTACGCCATGGCCGGCTGGGCGCCCGCCGACGTCGACTGCAAGCTGATCCGCTTCGCCACGCAAGCCGAGGGCGACGAGATGCAGCGTTGGATTGCCGAATCGGGGATTGAGACGCGACCGGCGCCTGGGAAGTTCGTAAGCGACCAGCTTACGGTCGCCAGTTAGGTCCCGGCATATCCCGCCTAATTGCTTCGATATAGGTGGGTAGAGTGGTGGGTAGGATCGCTGAAGATATCGATAAAGCCTGTATTGTTGGGCTTTTTCGATGTAGATGGCGGACAGGGCGGGATTCGAACCCGCGGTGGTGGTTCGGGAATCAAAGCTCGTGCTTTAGCTAGCTATGGAATTGCTCCCTGAGGGCAGCGTTCGCAATGCCATGATCCGTGTTTCGGCTTGAGCTTTCGGGCACCGGAAGCGAATGCACGTGTCGCCGGCGAGTGACCGGCCAGCTGCAACGCAAAGGAGCCCATCATGAGCAGGCGGAAGAAGAGCGTGCCGGCGGAAGCCGCCAACACTGATACGACGCGTAAGCAACGTACGCCAGCAGCCAGGCCCAAGACCAAGCTCGGCCAGCTTGAGGCGATGCTGCGGCGGCCCGATGGCGCCACCATCGAGCAAATAAGCAAGTCGCTCGCCTGGCAGGCGCACAGCGTGCGCGGCGCGATGTCGGGGGCACTCAAGAAGAAGCAGGGCCTGACGATCGCCAGCGAGAAGCTGGAAGACGGCCGCAGGGTCTACCGCGTCGCCGCCTGATCGCCGATACGATGCGCCCCGACCATGACGATAGGCTGGAGGCCGAGATCGCCCGACTGGAGGACCTCGGCCTCGACGACCTGCGCAAACTATGGGGCCGGTTCCTGGGGGCGATACCGGCCCACCACGGTGCCAGCCTGTTGCGGCGTCGCCTGGGCTACGAACTTCAGGTGCGTGCCTATGGTGACCTGCCCGCACAAGCCCGTCGCCGCCTAAAACGCCTGCACGAGACGTTCAAAGGCGACCCGGCATATACGGCGTTACCGAGCCTTGGACTGAAGCCAGGCACGATGCTGACGCGGACCTGGCGCGGCGTGCTGCATCACGTCGCTGTGGTTGTCGACGGCCTAGAATACCGGGGCGAGCGCTTCGGCTCGCTGTCGGAGGTTGCCCGGCGGATCACAGGGACCCGATGGTCCGGCCCGTTGTTCTTCGGGTTGAAGGGCGTAGCGGAGCCAAAACCGTGACCACGAAGATCAGGCGATGCGCCGTCTACACCCGTAAATCCTCGGAAGAGGGGCTCGACCAGACCTTTAATTCCCTCGATGCTCAGCGGGAGGCCTGCGAGGCTTACATAACGAGTCAGTCGCACGAGGGCTGGAAACTGGTGAAGTCCTTCTACGACGACGGGGGCTTCTCCGGCGGCAATCTGGAACGTCCGGCCCTGCAGCGACTGCTCGTCGATCTGGCCCGAGGCCTGGTCGACGTGGTCGTCGTCTATAAGATCGATCGGCTGACGCGGTGGTTGGCGGACTTTGCCAGGATCGTGGAAACGCTGGATCGACAGGGCGCTTCGTTCGTTTCGATCACCCAGCAGTTCAATACCACGACATCGATGGGGCGGCTGACCCTGAACGTGCTGCTGTCGTTCGCCCAGTTCGAGCGGGAGGTCACGGGCGAGCGTATCCGGGACAAGATCGCGGCCTCCAAGCGCAAGGGCAGGTGGATGGGCGGCAACCTGCCGCTGGGCTTCGACGTGAAGGACCGTCAGCTCGTCGTGAACGAAGCCGAAGCGCAGACGGTCAGGATGATATTCGCGCGATACCTGGAGCTTGGACGGGTGTCGGGCTTCTTGGCGGAGCTGCGCCAGCGGGGAATCGTCAGCAAGGTTTGGATCTCGAGCAAAGGGATCCGTCGTGGCGGCCATCCGTATAGCCGGGGCGCTCTGTATTACCTGCTCAGAAACTCCCTCTATGTCGGCCGCATCGCACATCTCGGTGCATCCCATCCTGGGCAACATAATGCGATCGTTGATCAAGAGGCCTGGGATCGGGTTCAGTCAACGCTGACGGAAAATCGCCAGGGCGGCTCGCGGGCGGCAACATCATCGGAACGATGCCTCCTGGCAGGTCTACTGTTCGATGACCGCGGCAATCTGATGAGCCCATATCGCACGGTCGTGCCCCCGGTAGTGGTGTAGCAGGTCGGAGCAAGGCCGCGAGCGAGCGCGCTCTCCGATAGCGCCGTAGCGAGGGAGCGGGCTTGCGGCGGTCACCGGCGATTTCTCGGTTAGGGTCGGGT
>JABMNB010000031.1 GCA_013205335.1 Rhodospirillales bacterium | reverse complement strand
CCCAGTGTTTGCGGGCTTTTCGCTAAAAGCTCCTGACTGCTGGTCACCGTCCCAAGGCCGTTTTGGTCTCTCTCAGCCTAGTTGTCTCCAAAGCTCCTGACTTTGCGATTTTGGTACGGAACTTTAAGTGCCTGATATTGCTTGGTTATTCGACACACAAAATCCGTACCTTTCGAATCCCTCTCGTGGGGCGAGGGGTGCTGAGATCGAAACGCAGCGTTGAAATTGCTGGATTTTTTTTGGTCTCTGGTACGGGGCTGCTGCTCGCGCTGAATTTTAGAATTCGAAGAAAGCAGATTTGTTCCCCGCCATAGTTTGCACAAGAAGATCTCGATCAAGAAAAAGGTTCCTCATCTCGCAACTAGTTTCGGCGATCAGGAGGCATCCATGGCATGCGGCACCGTGGGTTGCGCGATCTCCACTTCTGTCGTCTGGTTCATGATCGGCACAAACCGGATCATTTGAGCAAATCTGCAAGCGGTCCAATGCGCTTTTGAGAATGTGCGCAAATCTTGGAGCCGTCGCGACAAGACCGCCGAGCGTCCCCTGTGCGCCGACGCTAGCCGTGTAGATAAGGATCCCACAGCGGTCGACCTCGCCGCCGCCTCGCGTGCTCGACAGCGCATAGACGCGCTCCTTCAGCGAGCTGGCCGGATAGCCGCAATCAAGAGCAATCTCGGCCATCAATGCATGAGAAATACTGTGAAGAAGGACGTAGGCGGTTCC
The DNA here is from genome assembly GCA_013205335.1 of Rhodospirillales bacterium. Lineage (GTDB taxonomy): Bacteria > Pseudomonadota > Alphaproteobacteria > Reyranellales > Reyranellaceae > Reyranella. The sequence continues at coordinate 8,745 of JABMNB010000031.1, read as the reverse complement.
AGGGTAGCTTGGCGCCTTCCCAGCGGAACGTTTCTGCCAGTGTCCGTAGCCAACCAGAAGCTTTTGATTGCGAGCGGCAGTGGCCTCCTTTTGCAGCCATTCAGCGATTGCGCCGGTATCAAAATGGATGAAAATGCCTTCTCCAAACTGTTCGATCGCGGGCAACCAGTCTGCGTCACGCGATATTGGCGCGCCACGAACGCTCAACTGAATATCTTCGATGTCGCCATCAGATCCTGTCGGCGCCGCTTCAAATCGCGTGAACCCGTAGAGGCATGACACCTCCCTTAGGCGATGCACCGCGACCAGGTTTTTGATCCTCGATAGGTCAATCCCGGCATCGGGGTCGGCCCAAGCATCTCGTGGAAGGGTCTGGGCGTAGAGCTTTGCGGTCGGATGGTTCGCGCCGATCTCAGAACGGCCGCTGGCAAACGTATCGAACTCGGACAGCTTCGGTGAACGCGTGGCGTCTGTTCTTGCACCCTCCCGAATGCGCTGAAGCCTATCGAAAATGTCTCCATCCGAATAAGGACCAAGCGACGCCGATACTTTTGGATTGAATTTCTTAGCCTGAGCCACATCCTGGACTGTTTGAACGCCGGCCAAATCACCCGATAGCTCATCGACAAGCTGGCTGAGTTCATCCTCCTCGGTCGGTAGCGAAATCACCGTGTGAACCTGCGGGAAATAGGTGTTCGTCGCGGTTCGCGTCAGCAGCTTCAGATTGTCACCGCAGCCTTCAGGATCCCGGTCGAGCAGCCACGGCCGCTCGCCTCGGCATTTGCCGAGACGCCCTGGCTGAAAGGTGTCTTGCAGGGACAAGCGACGGCCGCATCCGCACACGATGCTGGTGTCTGCGGGGTCCGCGCTGGTTCCCTTTTCCTCCACCCACATCGGCTCGTGACATGCCCCCGAACCGTGGACGACCCAGCGCCAGTCGATATCTTGGAGATGCCCCTTGTCGCAGGCGCACACGAAACGGATCGGTGTCACATCGCTCTTGCGCCCGTCGTCGTATTGGAATTTTCTGCGGCCCTTGCTGTCGAGGTCTTGCCAACGCACCAAACGCCGACGCCGCGTCGTTTTGGCGCCGGAGGTGTTCGTTTCCACCTGCTCGCAGATAAACCATGTCGGGAAGATCGGTGCAGCGACGCCACGGGGCACGCCATCCCTTGAATCAACCGACGTCGGCGGTGTTCTCAAGGTCAGACTGGCTGCCGGATCAAGGCGCCCTTGCTCCTTCAGAATCTGCTCAAGGCGCATCGTCAAACGGGGCTCGGGAAGGGTCGAGAAGGCGTTGCCCTTCATGTCCCATTGTTCGAGTCCGCCCACCACGACGGACCGCGTTGGCAGATCGATCATCGCCCCCGGGCCGAAGGTCGAAATCAACTGGCTTAGGCGTTGAGCATTCTTGGTCATGTGAGATCATCCGCGTTCGCGATCGTGTTTCCGTGAGGATCCCTGACCTTCAGGGTGACGTTGGGCTCCACGTCGCGCATGGAACGGCCCGCCACAAAACGACGGTGGGGTTCCGCCAAATTGCCGATCTCCGGTTCGAGCGGCATGTGCAGCAGGCGATGAGGACTCTTCTTTTTGGCGTAGGCAAACGCATTGCCGCCAGCGGCCTGCTCATCGGAAGTTTCAATCCAGGCATCCAAGATGTCGTCGATCAACTTTGACAGAGCCGCGCGACCGCCCGCGATCATCCGCTCCGGCGCGCGATCGACGATCGAGTCTCGGACCAAGTTGCGAATTCCGACATTATTCTTCAGTTCATTAACCGCGACATCCGGGGTGAGGGCGCCATCCACATGACGCGCCGCAGCGACCACGACCGCAGCCAAGGCGCGATCAAGTGCCCGGGCCGCCCAAGGTGTGACACTCGTTGCTTCAACGGCGCGATAGAAGGTGCGGTGAAATTGGCCGAATTGCTCGAAGTGCATCCGGTCACGCGGCTTGTGGAGATTCAGCACCGCCAGCACCAGGCCGGGCCTGGAGTGGTCGCGACCGACTCGACTTGTCGCCTGGATATATTCCGCGGCCGTCTTCGGCTGCCCCTGCACGACCATGAGCCCGAGGCGCGTAATGTCGAGACCAACCGAGATCATGTTGGTCGCGAGGGCTACATCGACCGTTTCTGCATCCCGGCCAAATATTGCCTCTAGGCGCTGCTTCGCCTTCGCCACCTCATCGGTCGAGACACGAGACGTGAGCTCCATCGGCTCCTTGATGGCTCGATCCGCGAATGGGGTATCGGTAGGGTCTACCCGTCTGCGTTGGGCGCCGTAGCGAGCCGCGCGATCACGCACTTCATCCTCGACAATCCGCCGCGCGCCGCCCAACTCACGCAACGCATTGAAATAGCAAAGCGCTGTCATGTAGGGATCGGCAGGATTTCGGGTCTTTGCGTCAGCGGGGATATTCGCGTCGTAAGCCGCCTGCGCGGCAGCGACGAGCGTGGTCAGAGAACGCAGGAAGACCAGCTTTGGGCCACGACCTTGCGCCGCGATGCCGAGATAGAGCCGGGCAGGATTGGTCGTTGAGGGGACAGTACGCGAGAAGAAGCTGTCGACGCGATCGATGCCAGGCGGCGGGAAAATGCTGGTGGTGTCACGATCAAACAGAGCGGAAATTTGATCTGCGGCCCGTCTGACGGTGGCGGTCGAAGCTATGATTTTGGGGCGCACGCGGTTCTCGCCGGCGCCTCGCGAGGCGAGCTGATCAATCGCCGCCTCATACAGACCGGCGACTGTTCCAAGTGGCCCAGCGATAAGGTGTAATTCGTCCTGGATGATGAGGTCGGGCGGATCGAGCGACCAACCGTTGCCCAGCGGCCGGCCTTCTCCTGGCTCAGCCGCGCCGTAGAATCCGACGCCGTCTTCGAAACGGTCAACGTGCCCGAAGAAAGCGCCGGTCTCACCCACCCACGGCAGCGCGGCGAACTTGTCCACCGTGGCGATCAGAAACGCCGGCAGGCGCCGATAGATAGGCTCGTCCACCGTAAGGACCGGCAGTGGTCGATTCCTGCTGAACTCGCAGCCGGTGTTGGCGCAGCGAATTTCCAGATTGATCGGCACATGTTCGTTCGGCGTGCAGGAAAAAGATGACGGCGTGAATTCCGTTCCGCACCAGGGACAAGCCTTCAGCGGGGCCGGCGCACGCTTGTCGCGCCCGTTGCGATACCGCCGAACTCGACCGACCGCGGTTGTCTCGTCAGACTTTCCTTTGCCGCCGAGCTTGTTCGGCGATGCGTCGGAGCCGACCCATAGACCGATCTCGATCGGCCAGTCTCCCAGCATTCTCCGGCCACGCTCATCGACGTTCTTGGCGTCAGTGCGCATAAGTTCCAGCGCGCAGACGACACCGGCGGCGCGAGCGAGCTGGTCGAGCGTAAGCAGGCGCAGCGTGTAGCGCATGATGACGGCGACGCCGGCACCGAGCACGCCCGATCCACCCAGCCGCCGATGGGCAATCACCAAAGCCGCGAGGCCGAGATAGGCTTCGGTCTTGCCGCCGCCTGTTGGAAAGAAAAGCAGGTCCGCCGTCTCACGATCAACATGAGTCCGGTCGATCAGGCCGGCCATGTTGAGCAGGACAAAGGCGAGCTGGAATGGCCGCCATTGCGGTTCGTCGAGAGCACTCGGATCGCCGGTCGCGCCTGCGACACGACGGCGCGCAGCCGTGGAAACGGACAGATTCATGAACCGGAACGCCGTGCGGGCTTTTGCGTCCCTCGCGAGAATATCGATGCCCTTTGCGATCCGGTCCTTCGCTGTCGCCATCTCAGCAACAAGGCGTTCGCCGGTCTCGCGGCGGCGGGTGGGAAGGCCTGTGAGCTTCTTGCGCTCGGCGTCGATCCAAATTCCATAGAGTAACGGCAGATCAACCAAGGCGGCGCGAAGGCTGGCGCCGTCGCCCTCCGCCAACTGCGCGAGCGCTTCCATGCCGAACGTAACCTGCGCCTTGAGTTCTGGGTCTTCATTCGGCGCAACGCGCTCAACTTCCGCCGATGGCAGCGGATCGGTCCACACCCGCGTCACACCGCTGGCGCCATCTTCAGAGGTGTCCCATCCAGCGGCCGCATTTCGTCCTACGGCCCATTCACGCATGTCGCGATAGTGCAGATCCGCGATCCGCAGATCCCAATCTTGGGCGCGATAGCCGGAAAGGTCGCGACGCGGACGGAATCCCGTTTCGTTTACAAGTTCGAGCCGCGCCTGAAAGGCGTAGCTGACATCGGCATAGAAGCGATGAACGGTAGCCCGCCGATTGACGAGGAAGACGGTGAGGGCACGGACGCGCTCAGTCTTGCCGTCCGGCGTGGTGTAGCTGAACAAGCGTGAATGGGTTTCCAGCACTAGGCCGCCACCGCGGCGTTGTTCGGCCGCACTTTCCGGCACGACGATTGGGCCGCCGCGACCGTCCTTGATGGGAAGAGCCACGACGCGGTGCTTTGGGGTTCGAACCCACTCGACCATGGACCGCTCAATGCGCTTTGGCTTGCCGTCCTCGCCAAGCTCCTCGGGCAAGGGCTCGGGCAGTAAGATCGTCTCGGGCAATGGCGGTTCTGTTCGATAGTCACCCCACGAAACGCGCGCTTCGATCGACGTCACGTCCGGATCGAGCAACACCGTCAGTCCTAGGGACGACGGCAGGAATCGCCGCCGCGCGTTCGGGGCCTCGGGCTCCTCGTTGTCGGTCGCGGCGCCGCCAGCGCCATCGGCGTCCGGCTCCTCGACATCGATTTCCAGCTCTTCCTGGGCGGACGGATCGTTCTCGTCATCATCTCCATCGAGGGCGAGCGCATCCTCTGCAGGCGCGATAAATCCAGCCAGATACCAGCGTGACGGGCTTTCGTTCAGCCGCTCGTTCGCCAGATCGGCGTCCTGCGGCCCCGGGCCGATGAGATCACGACGGAAGGTGTCCACGATGTGGGCGCGAATATCGACCGAGTTTGTCATGACCGCCCAAGCCCCTCCGAGATAAACAGTTCTCCAAGGACCTTTTCGAGCCACTTGGTCGTGTAAGCCAATTTCAGTGCGTCTTTCGGTCGATGCCCCGCATCGGTGAGAAGCGCTTCCAAGGCGATCAGCCGGTCCTTGAGGCCGAGCCGAACGCCAAATCGCATACTGGCCTTGTCAGGCCCACACAGAACCCAGGCATCGCTTCGTGTCAGCGCGTGCGCCCACAAAGACCGCTCCCCCACGTCAAGCGCGATGTCTGGCGCCTGAACCGCGACAACGGCGCGCTGCGCATCATTCACGGGATGAACGGCCTTGAGCGAGGCGGCGAGCCGGGCGGGGTCGATCTGTAATTCCGCCCGGCGCCGCTGAAAACCGGTCTGCGTCTCGGTCACGCAATCCTCGACCGTCTCGACGCTGTATCCGCTCGAAAGCGCGCGCCACGATCCGACCCGGAAACACTCCAGGATCGCGTTGGTATCAATGAGAATGGGGCCGCGATGGCGAGCCATGGGCCCTCACAGCGCAACGGGGGATTGAACCCCGTGCGTGGCGAAGAGGTCGGCAAGGTCATCGACCGTCAGATCGAGAAGCGCAGCCGCTCGCCGCGCCGAGACCCGTCCTTCATCAACAGAGAGGCCGATGACTTCCATGAACGGCTTCGAGAACAGCGGTGGTGTCACCGCTTGCACGGCATCTCGGCCATTGTTGCGCAGGGCCGCGTCAGACACAGCACGCCCCGCTGCCGGCTTCAGCCGGCCGAGCGCCACGAGCCGCCATTTCAGCGCTGATGCCGTCACCAAGAGCGCATCCGCCGCAGCGTTCAGTCTGACGGGAAGTTCGCGCTCAGGCATTGTCGCCCAGTCGCCGAACCCATCGAGAATGGCAGCAGGCATCAGCACGGCCGAGGCGAAATTGTTGGCCAGTTGCTCGACGCGGTTGCCACCGGTCTCGCGCGCCTCTTCCGAATGATCGGGCGGCATCGCGTCCCAGGTGAGGATATGAAACAGCTCATGCGCGAGATCGAAATGGCGACGCCCGACCACCTCTTGGCGGTTGATCAGCACTACATCGAGTTCGGGCAGACGGCAGGCCGCGCCGGAAATCCCGTCGAAGGCATCGACGTGCAAGACGAGGATACCGAGCTCGCGCTCCATGACCTCGGCGAGGCGGGTGGCGGGAACATCGCCAAGCTTGAATTCGGCCGCGAAGCGCTCGCCCGCTTCCATGGCATCCTCGAAGCGCGATCCCTTGTGGAGGCCGAGCGCCCGGCGCAGCAGGGGTGCCTCCCGCCCCACCTGTGGGGCGATGGCGCGGAAGGCGGCGATCCAACGCCCGGCGCTGCGCTCATATGCATTGAGGCGCTGCGGGCCGACATTGGTTTGCCGCCACGAAAACCGCCCTTCCCCGACCAGCAGGAAGGGATCTGTGAAATAATCGAGCGAAGCACCCAGCTTCTCGACGGCGATCACCAGTTCCTCGGCGGTGACACGGCGTTCGCCGGTTTCGATGGCCGAAACGGTCTGGCGGTCCTTGAAGCCGAACAGGCGCGCCAGATCGTCCTGGCTGAGCTTTCGCTCCTCGCGCAGAGCCTTGATCCGCGGTCCGATGAAACTAGCCGGCATGGCTGACCTCCGGATGCAGAGATAGTCTTGCAAATGGACAATTGCAAGAAAAACTTGCGTAGAGCTTACGTATAGGTCCCCTCTCGGTCCTCCCGATAGTCTCCAACCACCCAGATAAAGCTTTGGATGTCGATCCTGTCGCGGGGCCTCAGGTCTGCCAGTTCTTCTGCTGTCTGCCTCACCAGATCGAGCAGGCTCTCGTAAACCGGCAGGTGAAGCCGCGCCTCGTAGTCCCCGGCCAATCTGTGGCCGACGCGGGTCGCAAAATCCTTGGTGACCTCGGGCTTCAGGAACATGTGCGTGTCGGGCCGCCAGAGATAGGGCAGATAGGTGACGACCGTCCATTTCGCGCTGTCATGCGTCTTGAGCGCCTGCTCCATCGCGAAGAGATTAGACTTACTACTGTCGAGGGTGAAGCGGGCTGCCGCCTGGACGAAATCATCGGCGCGCGGCCCACGCAAAACGTCCTGTAAGCGTGTCTTTTCGAACGGCGAAAGCATGTTGGTGGCGCGGAAGACCGCGAGCACTGCTTCCCCAAGACCCTTTCCATCAGTCGCATTGTCGAGTGGAGCGGTCGCGTCGAGTTTGGCTTTCGCTGCGAGCTTGTAGTCGCGTTCCTGCGATGCATAGCCGTCGGAATGGAAGCCGTTCGGGAAGAACTTCAGGAAGCGGTTGCGGGCGCCATCGAAGCCGAAATATTTAGGGTCGCCCTTGCCGGCGTCGTCGTGCAACTGCCGCCAGACATCGTCGGCATTCTCGCCTTCCGTGCATCTGACGCCATCGGCGAGACCGAAGAACCGCCCGTTCATCTTGACCAGGCGAAGGTCCTTCTTGCCGAGTTTGCCGGTGCGGATCGTTTCAGCCTTACTCATTCTCCATCCCCTTCCTCGATTTCCTCATCTTCCCCTTCATCCGCCGCCACCAGCCCAGCGGCGCGTTCTTCGGCCGCGCGGGCGGCGTTGAGCGCGAGGAGGCGGGCAAGCACTTCGTCCTTGAATTCGGCGGGCCAGTCGAGGCGGGTCTTAGGTGTTTTGCCTTCGTCCGCGTCCTGCTCGATGAATTCGGGTGCGGCGCGATCGGCGAGATCGTCCCAGCCATAGGCGCGCAGGACAGCGTCGTCCATTTCGGCATGTAATTCGCGCAGGCGAACAATGTCCGAAGCGTTCTGACCGCGGTCGTGGAAGCGGTTGTAGGTCTTTGTGAGACCTTCTTCGCGAGCGACCATCAGTTCGGCACGGTAATCATGATACGCTTGCCCAGCCGCTTCGAGCTCGGCGGAGCTTTCGAAGCCACCGGGAAACGGGAAAGTCCTAAAACAGTCTGAGGGTGCGTATCGCAAATCATCCTTCATTGTTGAAGAAAAATAGCGAATCCATACTTCGTGACATCTTGACTGAAGGACAACAAATCCCTGCCAAATTGGTAATACAAAAACTATGACTGAATTTGCAAAATACTGATTTGTTCCAATAATTGAAAAGCAAGAGTGCGGCGAAGTGAAGATTGTCGCAACCACTCGATCAACGTTCTCAATCGAACGATATAGATCAGGCGTTGATCTACTCCACTTCCACCAGTTTTCACGACGCCGGACAGCGTCGGTTCCTCCCTTAAGGCGGTCTCTTTCTGGCTTAACGTACTTCTCGATAATCTCAACAAGCTTCGGATATCGCACCTTGGCGGCCTCTAGTGAGAGATCGCTAATATTGATTGCGTACCGCGAGTGCGCGTGACTTGGGTCATTGTTGAGTTCAAACCCGCCTAAGAATGGCTTAATTCGCTCAGCAAGAAGCGGATTATCTTCAAATAGACGATCCATCTCACTGATTGATATGGACGAGCCTGCCTGCGCGAGCGCGTCATCAATACTGAAACCCATGCCCTGAAGTTCAGAGCCTTTAAATGCCTTCTTCGCGTTCTCTGCCAATGGAAATGGAGAAATGTCGAGTTCCCCTTCAACCAAGTAGGCTGACACACGTGATACGGGCGAACCATCCAACATTGCGCTGGCGCTTGTTCCCTTGAGCAAGTGAACAACTGAAACCACGACAGCAGCCTCTCCCGGCCACTTCAGCCGTCTCTGCGCACGAAGGATCGCACCGCCTGCGGCTAGAATCTGTGTGAGCCCACTGGCGCGGGTGTCACCTTGTCCGATTGTG
>JABMNB010000269.1 GCA_013205335.1 Rhodospirillales bacterium | reverse complement strand
GGGCAGGAAGCGCTCGCGGTCCGTGACATCGACAGTATCGGCAAAGACGGTGGCGCCTTTTGCGCGACAGGAAGCAGCAACCGCTTCGAGGCGCACGGCATCGCGCCCGGTCAGGGCAAGCGCCACACCCGGAGCAGCATAGTCGAGAGCGAGAGCCTCGCCGATGCCGCTCGATGCGCCGGTGATCACGATTCCCGAAAAGGTTCTCATGTGTCGAACTCCTAGGGCTGGGGCTTGGTGCGCCAGCCCCAGGCGCTGGCCATTTCTCGAGCCATGCGGGCTGCCATCAGCGAATAGCCGCGGCTGTCCATGAGGTCACGTCTGGGATGGATGTCGTCGCTATAGATCGTCTCCTTCTCGTCCTTGAAGACATCGAGGAGGCTGCGAACCTCGATGTTGCGTTCGCGGAGGGCGAGGAGGCGGCGGACGATTTCGATGTAGCGCTCGCCGTACTTCAGATCGGGTGTGCCACGACGCTCTTCCGCCGTCAGCGTCTTGTCGACGGCGGGGACCGGCTGGAGAAAGAACATAGACTTGATGCCGAAGTCGCGGGCCGTGAGGTCCATGACGCGGATGTACTTGGCATACTGCGCGATCTGCCAGTCCATATAGGCTGATGGGGAGTCAGTGATGTCGTTGGGAAGGCTCATCATGGCCGCGTAGGTCTTCGCGCCAAATCCGGAATTGTCGTCGGCGGGTTTGGAGGCGAGGGCCGAGGCGAGCAGATAGGCGGCATGCGAATGGGCTGTGAGGCCGGTCCCCAGCCAGCCCGAGATCCGGCCCATGAACCAGCTGATCGCCAGGCTGCCGAAGCCGTCCTTTGCGACGATCGGATTCACGCCGAGGTAGTTGTTGGCGGGCAGTTCAAATCGGACCTTGAGGCCCGGCTGGATCAGGTGCTGCTCGTTGTAGCCGTCGAGCGTGACCACCGCATCGATGAAGTCGCCGTAGATGGCCAGCAGGATCAGCTGCTGTGGCTGTTTCCAGGCACCAAGTCCGCCGTTCAACACCTGGAACGGCTTTCCGGTCGGGCTGACATAGCGCCGGTTGAGCTCTTCCTCGATGAAGCTGCGTCTGCCCGGTTCGACCAGTTGGCTGATCTGCGAGGCGACCGATCCGCCGGCGAGGAGGATCACGTACCGGTCGGGATTGCGGACGACCGGGTAGGTGTCGCCCAGCATGCCTATGTCGTTGGCGCCGGGCACTCCGCAGGGATCGTCGCGATGGTGAACGAAGGCCAGGTAGGGGTGCGGGAACATCGTATCGACGTACCGGCAATTGCTGCCGCCGCCGCCCGTGATATCCTGAATGTAAGTGTTGCGGGAAGTGGCGAAGAGATCCTTGGCCGGTGTGTAGCGACCGTCCCGTATCGTCAGCCATGCCGTCGAGAGAACTTCCAGGCCGGCGAATGCTACCGCGAGCCCGATGCACAGGGCCGCAACTTTGAGGGCTGCCTGCCGTGCCCGGGTGTTTTCCGCCATGATCAACGCTCGCCTCAATAGCCGATTGAATCGGACTGCCGATCCACTTAAGGGTTAACGGTGCCCAAGAACAGGGCAGGGGGCAATTTGATTGCAAGTATGACGGGATACGCCCGGGCGCAAGGATCGGATGATCGGCGACGCTGGGTCTGGGAAGCGCGCAGCGTCAATGGGCGAAACCTCGAAATCAGGTGTCGCGTGCCGCCAGGCTTCGACCGGCTGGAGAACCCGGCGCGCGGTGCGGTCGGCGGTCGGATGAAGCGCGGCAATGTCTCGCTCACCCTCACCATCACGAGCGAACGCCAGACCAAGCCGCTCAGCGTCAATCGAACGCTGCTGGCCGAGCTGGCACTGCTGGTCGAGGAGGTGCGCAAGACGACCGGCGCCGCGCCTCCGTCGGCGGACGGTCTGCTGCGCGTACGCGGCGTCATCGAGGAAGAGGATGCCGGCGAGGAGTCCGAAGAGGCGCTTGCTGTTCTCGACAAGGGGCTGCAGTCGACCCTCGACGAGGCGCTGAAGGCGCTCGTCTCGTCGCGTGCGGCAGAGGGCACGGCTCTCGCCAGGGTCATCGAAGGCCACGTCATGGAAATCGAGGGCCTGTGCCGCCGGGCCACGGAACGCGCGCTGGCGCAGATCGGCACGGTGCGGGCGCGCTTCGAGGCCCAGCTGGCCGAACTCCTGGGCCGCGTGCCCGCGCTTTCGGAGGAGCGCTTTGCCCAGGAAGTGGCATTGCTGGTCGGAAAGGCCGACGTGCGCGAGGAACTCGACCGTCTCGCCGCCCATATCGCACAGGCGCGGACGCTGCTGGCCGACGCACGGTCGGACAATCCGGTGGGTCGGAAGTTCGACTTCCTGTGCCAGGAGTTCAATCGCGAGGCCAACACGCTCTGTTCCAAATCCGCCGACATCGAGCTGACGCGCATCGGCATCGATCTCAAGGGCGCCGTGGAGCGCATGCGGGAGCAGGTCCAGAATGTCGAATGAGGATGCCGCCGCGATTCAGCGGCGCGGCCTGATGCTCGTCCTTTCCTCGCCGTCGGGTGCAGGCAAGACCACCCTGTCGCGCCAGCTGCTCGACAACGACAAGCAGATCCAACTCAGCGTCTCGGCCACGACGCGGGCACGCCGGTCCGGTGAGAAGGATGGCGTCGACTATCGCTTCGTCGATACCGCCACGTTCAGCGGCATGGTCGAGCGAAGCGAGTTCCTCGAGCATGCGCGGGTGTTCGACCATTTCTACGGCACGCCGAGCGCGCCAGTGGAAGCCGCATTGCTGGCCGGCCGCGATGTGCTGTTCGACATCGACTGGCAGGGCACACAGCAACTCAAGGAGAAGGCCGGCGGCGATCTGGTGACTGTGTTCATCCTGCCGCCGTCGACCCGCGACCTCGAGCGGCGGCTGATCACCCGCGCTCAGGACTCGCCGGACGTCGTCCAGAAACGGATGGCCAAGGCCGCCGACGAGATGAGCCATTGGGCCGAGTACGACTACCAGATCATCAATCGCGACATTGCGACCAGTCTGATGGAACTCAAGTCGATTTTGACGGCCGAACGCCTGAAGCGCGAGCGGCAGGTCGGGCTGTCGAATTTCGTCAAGGCGTTGCGCGAGGGACGGTGACCGGCATGCCGATGCCGGTCTGTCCCTGCGAGCGCAGGACGAGTTCGCTGGACTGATAGGGACGGCCCCCGAACTCCGCGATCAGACGGTCGCTCGCGGTCTCGATCGTGTCCTCGAGGCGGCGCATGAAGCTCTGCTTGTCGAGGCCCGTCTCGATGGCGGGGAGGAACTCGATCGCCGCGCGACCGGCCTTTTTGCGCCAGTCGCGACGGTTCCACAGCAGGCCGACCGATGTAGCGACGGGCGTCACGGGCAGGCCGAGGTCGCGATAGAGATAATAGATGCCCGATCGGTAGCGCTCGCGTTCGCCGGGCGCCATCAGGTTGCCTTCGGGATAGATGGCGATGTGGCGACGGCTGTCGCAGGCTCGCTTTGCGAACTGGGCGAGGTTTTCGCGCTCGCGGCCACCGCCGCACGTGTCGACGCGGATCATCTGCAGGCGATACAGGATTGCGCCGATCAGCGGGTAGCGGAAGAGTTCCTGCATCGCCACGAAGGCAATGCCGCGGATCTTTGCCGCCAGCAGGATGCCGTCGCTTTCACTGTGATGCTTGTTTGCCAGGAGTGCGGAATCCGGTGCAACGCGGACACCGATTCCGGCGCAAGGCGGACAACAATCCGGTGATTGCGGACAGCGGTTGAAGGCGGCGTAGAAGGCGCTCCCGTCGACAGTCAATTCAGCCGATCGTTCTCC
>JABMNB010000268.1 GCA_013205335.1 Rhodospirillales bacterium | reverse complement strand
GTCCTGGCGAAGGCCCTGGCACGACGCCGAACCGCCTGACGCCGAACCGCCTTACGACGGTAACCGGCCGCCGCTGTCGCCGGGTCCCTGGCGGCTGGTCGTTCACGCCGATGCGGTTTGCCGTTCGAGCGACCCCGACCGGCCCACGAGGGAATGGCTCTATCCTTTCGCCTGCGCCCGCACGTCGCGGCTGGCGACGACCTTGCCGGCGGCATAGGCCTCATGGTTGGCGTCGACGTCGGAGAGCCTGTAGCGGTAGTTCACCATCATCGCGTACGACTGCTTGAAGCCGTTGGCGCTGGTGTCGCCCAGCCAGTTCAGCCGCTCGACGACGGCGCCGTTGCCGAGATGGAAGTGCGCCACCTTGTCGAGGGCTCGACCCTTGTCGGTGGCGGTGAGATAGACGGCCGCGAGTCGCGTCAGGATCGGCCGCAGCGACTTGTCGATCGCCGGCACTTCCCACCAGATCGGCCGGGTGAGCAGCTTCAAGACGGCGGCGGCACCGCGCGCCTCGTCGGTCACCGGCGTCAGCGAGGCGATCTCGCTCTGGGTGAGGGCGGCGTCGCCTTCGGTCTTGAACCGGTGCTCGATATGCTGGCGCAGGCCGGGGATCGGCGAGAGGGTGGCGAAGTCCTTGATGTTCGGCAGGTCGCGCGAGAGCTGGTTGGCCACGCGCTTGATCAGGAAGTTGCCGAAGCTGATGCCCGCGAGGCCCTGCTGGCAGTTCGAGATCGAGTAGAAGATCGCGGTGTTGGCGTGCTTTGGATCGTGCGTCTCGTCGCGCGCGTCGAGCAGGCGCTGCACGTTGCCCGCCAGGCCGTCGACCAGCGCCACCTCGACGAAGATCAGCGGCTCGTCGGGCATGCGCGGATGGAAGAAGGCAAAGCAGCGGCGGTCCGAGTCGAGGCGGTTCTTGAGGTCGCGCCACGAGCGGATGGCGTGGACGGCCTCGTAGGTCACCAGCTTTTCCAGCAGCGAGGCGGGCGAGCGCCAGTCGATGCGCACCAGGTCGAGGAAGGCCACGTCGAACCAGGCGCCCAGCAGCGAGCGCAGGTCCTCGCTCAGCGCCTTGGCCGCGGCATCGCTGCGGCCCAGCGACAAAAGCTCGGCGCGCAGGTCGACGACGAACTTCACGCCCTGCGGCACGCCGACGAACTCGCGCAGTAGCCGGACTGCCGGCGACTCCAACTCGCGGCGCAGCGCCCGGGCGGGTTCCTTGCCGGCGCGCCACCGCTCGACGGTCTTCAACGCCGCCTCGCGCGGCAGGCCGTAATCGCGGGCCAGGGTCAGCAGGAACTTCTTGCGGCCGGCGGCCGAGAGGGAGAGGTAGGCCTGTCCCAGTTCGGCGGCCCGGCCGCGCCGCGCCGTCTCGCCACCCTTGCCCTCGAGGCAGGCGTCGATTCGGCTCTTCAGGCGGGGGATGTCGTCGTCGGGGAGGTCGGGCCGGAGCGGCGCCCCCACCGCCTCGCGGGCGCCGCGGGCGGTGTCGACGAAGGCGGCGCGAAGTCGTTCGAGGGTACGGTCGACGGTATTGGAGAACGGCAGGGCCATGCGCGGATTATGTCACAGCAAACGTGTCACTCCAGTGGCGTCACATGAACGCGGCTTCATGTCCGTCGGTCGTCACTGTGCTGACGGTTGCTCCAGCACGCGCCACAGGTACCAGCTCGCCACCGTGCGATACGGCCGCCACTTCTGGCCTGCCTTCTCCAGCTCCTTCGGTGACGGCAGTACGCGCTTCGCGAACGCCTTCGCATAGGCCTTGCGCAGACTGTAGTCGTCGAGCGGCAGCACGTCGGGGCGGCCGAGGCGGAACATCAGGAACATCTCGGCGCTCCAGCGGCCGATGCCGCGCACCTTCACCAGGCGCTCGATCAGCTCGGCGTCGGGGATGTCCTGCGCCACGTCGAACGTCGGGAGTTCGCCCTCCTCGACGCGGCGCGCAAGGTCCTGCACTGCCAGCACCTTGGCGCGCGACAGGCCGCAGCCACGCAGGGCCTCGTCGGGGGTCTTCAGGATGTGCCGCGGCGTGAAGCCGTCGGGCGCGTCGGGATAGAGCGCTTCGACCCTGCCGTAGATGGTGGCGGCCGCCTTGTTGGAGAGCTGCTGGTAGACGATGGCCTCGGCCAGAGAGCCGAACAGGCTGCGTGAGACCTTGAGCTGCATCCGGAACGGGCCGACCGTGTCGATGATCGCGGCCAGCGCAGGATCGGCGGCCCTGAGATGCGCAATGGCTTGCGCCGGCTTGAAGGGAAAGCCGCTCATCGGGCCGCGAAGAGCGGACCTGCGCCGACCTCGGCCGCGCCCTCGATCTCCAGCATTCGCCGCTTGGTCGAGACGCCGCCATTGGCTGAGAAGCCGCCCATCTTGCCGTCGGCGCCCAGCACGCGGTGGCAGGGCACGATGATGGCGATGGGATTCCTGCCCAGCGCCTGGCCGACTTCGCGCGCTTCGTTCGGCACGCCGAGGCTCCTGGCGATCTCGCCATAGGTCATGGTGCGGCCGGGCGGGATGGTGCGCGCCACCTCGTAGACCTTGCGATGGAATTCGGGCGCGGCTTCGAGGTCGAGCGGGATGTCGGCGAGATCGGTGTTGCCGCCCGCCAGCAGCGCCTGCACGCGATCGAGCGCGCGCTGCACACCGGTCGGCACGGACGCTGCCTCGACCACGCCGGGCCAGCGTCGCTTCACGCGGGCCCGCGTGGCGGCTGCAGTCGGCTCGGGAAGCTGGAGACCCGCGATGCCGCGGCCGCTCCAGGCGATGGCGCAGGTGCCGATGGGCGTGTCGAACAGGGCAAAGCACAGCGTAGCATTCATGGCCAATCATTCTCTCTAACCAGTCATCCCGTCAAGTTGGGCCAGTTTTCCAGACATGGATTTTAATGGTAGCGACGAGTAGCTGCTTTGAGACCATGCGTATCGTCGGGATCAAGGATCTGAAGAATCAGCTCAGCGAATATGTGCGGGCTGCGGCAGCTGGGGAAACCGTACTGGTGACCGATCGCAACCGCGTCGTTGCCGAACTGGTGCCCCCGGCCGCGGGACGAAGCGCGGCGCCGGCAGACGCCTTGCTTGCGGATGCGGTGCGGCAAGGCTGGATCACGCCACCGCTGCTGGCGGCCAGCGGAGTGCCGCCCCGCCGTCCCGTCGCGCCCCTCGACGATATCCTGACCGAACTTCGCGAGGATCGTGACGCCCCGTTGATCTATCTCGATACATCCGTCGCCCTGGCCCACATCCTCGCGGAAGATCGCGCGCCGCCGGCCGCGCTCTGGCAGCAGTCCCTCGTGTCGAGCCGGTTGCCGGAACACGAGATGTGGACACGCCTGCATGCGCGCGGCCTGGGTCGATCCCATGGCGAAGAAGCGCGGGCCCTGCTCGGACGCGTTGCCCTGATCGAACTGGCTCCTCCGATTCTGAGCCGCGCGCTCGAACCTTTTCCCGTGCCTGTCCGGACACTCGACGGGCTCCATCTCGCCTCGATCGAATTCCTGCGGTTCCGCGGACAGACGATCGATCTTGCGAGCTACGACGAGCGTCTGTCGGTGGCGGCGCGCGCATTGGGCGTTTCCCTCTTTCCCCTGTAGATCCGGCCACCGTCATCAAACTGGCACCGACCGTGGCTAACGTCGGCCGGTCGATGTAGAGCCGGAGTCGAAGGTTTGATCTATCCGCGGGCCGAGAACCATTCGATCCTGAAGCAGGCGGTGCGCCGCCATAAGGTCATGTCCCGCGAGGGGCTCCTGGAGAAGCTGTTCGAGCGGCTGTTCCGCGGCCTGGTCTATGCCCAGATCTGGGAAGACCCGGAGATCGACATGGAGGCGATGGCGCTGACACCGGAGTGTCACGTCGTGGCCATCGCATCGGGCGGTTGCAACATCCTGTCCTACCTCACCGCCGATCCCGCGCGCATCACCGCGGTCGATCTCAGCCAGGCGCATGTCGCGCTCAACCGGCTGAAACTGATGGCGGCGCTGCGCCTGCCCTCATGGGAGGCCTTCTATCGCTTCTTTGGCGCCGCCGATTCCAGCGCCAACCCGCGCGCCTACGACATGCTGATCGCGCCGCATCTCGACGAGGCGAGCCGCGCCTACTGGGACGGCCGCAGCCTGCATCAGGGCGGCCGGCGACGCATCTCGATCTTTGCCCGCAACGTCTATCGCTACGGCGTGCTCGGCCGTTTCATCGGCGCCGGCCATGTCGCGGCGCGCGCCTTCGGTGTCGACCTGCGCGGGCTTCTCGCCGCCCGCACCCTGGAAGAGCAGCGTCGCTTTTTCGACAGCGTGATGGCGCCGCTGTTCGACAAGGCGATCGTGCGCTGGGCCACCTCGAACCGACTGTCGCTCTACGGGCTCGGCATACCGCCGGCGCAGTACGAAGCGCTGGCGGGCGGCCGCGACATGGTGTCGGTGCTGCGCGATCGGCTCCAGCGGCTGGCCTGCGGCTTCAGCCTGGCCGACAACTACTTTGCCTGGCAGGCCTTTGGTCGCGCCTATGCCCGGGATGCCAGCGGGCCACTGCCGCCCTATCTCAGGCAGGAGAATTTCCTGGCGATGCGGCAGCGCGCCGATCGCGTCGAGGTGATGAACCGCTCGATCACCGATTATCTCGCTGCGTGCCCCGCCGGCTCGCGCGACCGCTACGTGCTGCTCGATGCGCAGGACTGGATGACCGATGCGCAGCTCAACGCGCTGTGGACCGAGATCACGCGCACCGCGCGGCCGGGCGCCCGCGTGATCTTCCGCACCGCCGCCGAGCCCTCGCTGCTGCCCGGCCGTGTCGCGCCCGAACTGCTCGACCAGTGGCACTACGAGGCGGACGCGTCGCTCGCCTTCACCGCGCGCGACCGGTCGGCGATCTACGGCGGCTTCCACCTCTACGTCCTGAAGCCGTGAACGACCTCGCTTCGGCAGCCCACCAGGCCGCGAATGCCGGCCTGATGGACCGGATCTACCACCGCCAGCGTCACGTCTACGATCTCAGCCGCAAGTACTACCTGCTGGGGCGCGACCGGTTGATCGACGGTCTGGCGCCACCGCCCGGCGGCCGCGTTCTGGAGATCGGCTGCGGCACCGCGCGCAACCTGATCGCGGTGGCGCAGCGCCATCCCGCCACACCGCTGTTCGGCATCGACCTGTCGCTGGCGATGCTCGACACGGCGCGCCGTCGCGTCGAACGCGAGGGACTGGGCGCCCGCGTTCGGCTGGCCCATGGCGATGCCACGCGCTTCGATCCGGCGCTGCTGTTCGGCGTACCGGCCTTCTCGCGCATCTTCTTCTCCTACACGCTGTCGATGATCCCGGAGTGGGAGAGGGCGCTCGCTCATTCGGTCGTCTGGCTTCAGCCGGGCGGCGAACTGCATCTCGTCGACTTCGGCGGCCAGGAGCGCCTGCCCCGCTGGTTCCGCGGCAGCTTGCGCGCCTGGCTCTCATTGTTTCACGTCATCCCGCGCGACACGCTGGAGGGCGCGCTGGCGAGACTTCCCGCCGGCATCGAGGTCCGCACCTTCGAGCGGCCCCATCGCGGTTACGCCCAG
>JABMNB010000267.1 GCA_013205335.1 Rhodospirillales bacterium | reverse complement strand
TCCCTCACTGTGCCAAATTACTGCGAGCCTCAAAGCGCAGAAAGACCGCTATCCACAAGCTTTTCGCGCCCTATGATCTCCCCAATCACCCACTCGATTCCCGGAAGACCCATTTTTCTTAACACGCCAGGCCCTCTCCCCTTAGTCGTTGCCCGTATACGTTCAAGCGGGTCGTTTGGATCAGGCCATGGAAATGGTCAGCAGCGAGCCGCTCGGATCAGCCAGAGGCCGCGACTCTCCAAAGGCGGAGCGACGACAAGCAAGTCAGCTTGCAAGTGTTCGTCTGAGGTCTGAACCCGTGCGGTATCGATGGCGCTCGATCACGAGCCTGATTATTCAGCGCGGTGGGTCCCGGTCGCCTTGCTGGAGGGCAAGATCGGCTTCACGTCTCAGACGCTGAACGAGTGAGTGAAAAAGGCCGAGCGCGACAGCCGGACGCCTGGTCTGACGAGTGAGCTTCGCCAAGCCAGTAAGAGTCTGCGCAAAGCGAGCGCGTGTTTTGCCGAGGCGGAGCGTGGCCGCCGCTCCCGGTATCAGGGCGTTCCCACCACCGCCAACGCCTGTGTAAGATCCGCGATCAGATCATCCGGATGCTCGATGCCCACCGACAGCCGGATCGTCGTGTCGAGCACGCCGATGCGGTCGCGGACTTCGAGCGGGACGCCCGAATGCGTCATGGCGGCGGGGTGGCTGGCGAGTGACTCCGTGCCGCCGAGGCTCACCGCGAGCTTGAAGATCTTGAGCGCGTTCAGGAAGGCGAAGGCTTCCTTCTCGCCGCCCTTGATGTCGAAGGAGAAGGTCGACCCGGCGCCGGTGCATTGGCGGTCGTAGAGCGCCTTCTCGGGCGAGCCCTCCTCGAGGAGTCCAAGATAGTGGAGCTTCGCGACGCTGGGATGCGCGGCCAGCCAGTCGGCGACCAGGCGGGCGTTGGAGTTGGCGCGCTCCATCCGGAGCCCCAGCGTTTCCAGCGAGCGGCCCAGCATCCAGCAGGAATGCGGGTCGAGCTGCGTGCCGAAGCTGCCGCGCAGGGCGCGGATCGGGCCCATGATCTCCTTCCGGCCCATCGCCGCGCCGGCGATCAGGTCGGAATGACCGCCGACATACTTGGTGAGCGAATAGACCGAGACGTCGGCGCCGTGGTCGAGCGGGCGCTGGAACACCGGGCCGAGCAGGGTGTTGTCGCAGGCCAGCACCGGCGGGCCGCCGGGCTGGGCGGTGCCGATCTCGTCGGCGATACGACGTAGCAGCGCCACGTCGACCAGCGTGTTGGTCGGGTTGGCCGGCGTCTCGATCATGATGACCGGGATGCGGCCGCCCTTGGACGCGGCCAGCTTCCGGGCCTCGGCCACGGCGGCGCGGATCGCGTCTTCGTTGACGCCGTCGATGAAACCCACCGCGCCGATGTCGAAGCTCGACAGGGTCTTGGCCAGCAGCGTCTCGGTGCCGCCATAGAGCGGTTGCGAGTGCAGCACCACGTCGCCCGGCCGCGCGAAGGCCAGCAGCGTCGTGGAGATCGCCGACATGCCGGACGAGAACAGCGTGCAGGTCTCGGCGCCCTCGTAGACCGCGAGCCGGTCCTCGACGATCTCGCTGTTGGGATGGTTGAAGCGCGAATAGACGAGGCCGGCGGCGCTGCCGGCGGGTGGCGTCTTGCGGCCCGAGGCATAGTCGAAGAAGTCGCGGCCCTCCTCGGCCGAGCCGAACACGAAGGTCGAGGTCAGGAACACCGGCGGCTTCACCGCGCCTTCCGACAGCGCCGGGTCGTAGCCGTAGCTCAGCATCAGCGTCTCGGGGTGGAGCTTGTGGTTGCCGATGTGGGTGCGGGACGGGCGGGGCGCGGTCATGGCGTGTCTCCTGTCGCGAGGGGGGCCTCGTCCGCATGATGACGACAAAGATGACAGCAAGTGTGTCGAAAAGGTGTGTCTGCCACAAAAACAGACCTCACCCTGAGGAGCGGCCCGAAGGGTCGCGTCTCGAAGGGTGGGCACGCGCACCCCGTCTGTTGCCCATCCTTCGAGACGCCGTGCTTCGCACGGCTCCTCACAGTCTGACTCGAAATGAATGCAGCAAAAACAAGAGGCTATGAACAGCCCCTAACCCGGATATCTCACGGAG
>JABMNB010000030.1 GCA_013205335.1 Rhodospirillales bacterium | reverse complement strand
GAGGAGACCTATACGAGGTCGCCGACTGACCGCTTCATGCGCGGGCTGCTGGCCTGGTTGATGCCGCGGCCGGCGGCCTTCCGCTGGGCCATGGTGCTGGGGCGTCTCGCCAAGCCGCTGGCGCCGCTCCTGCCGGCGACCAGTAGCGATCCCGGCGGCGCCACCTTCCTGCGCCGGCTGCGCGCGATGCTCGACGCCGTCCCCGCGCGCCTGCACGGCCCGTCGTCGGTCGACCGGCCCCAGACCTTCCCGGCGAAGGGCCTGCGCCGCAAGCGCATGGCGCTGATGCCGGGCTGCGGCCAGCAGGTGCTGGCGCCGGAGGTCAACGAGGCCACGGTGCGGCTGCTGACGCGGCATGACATCGAGGTGGTGAACGTCGCGGGCTCGGGCTGCTGCGGCTCCTCCGTGCTCCACGTCGGACGCAACGAGCAGGCGATCGCGCTGGCCAAGGCCAACATCACCGCCTGGCTGCGCGAGATCGACGGCGCCGGGCTCGACGCCATCGTGATCAACGCTTCGGGCTGCGGCACGACGGTCAAGGACTATGGCAACATGCTGGCCGACGAGCCGGAATGGCACGAGAAGGCGCTGCAGGTCGCGAAGCTCGCCAAGGACGTGAGCGAGGTCATGCTCGAGATCGGCCTGGTGAATGTCGAGCCCAAGGGGCTGACCGTGGCCTATCACTCGGCCTGCTCGATGCAGCATGGCCAGAAGGTGATCGAACAACCCAAGCGGCTGTTGCGCGATGCCGGCTTCGTCGTGAAGGACGTGCCCGAAGGCCATCTCTGCTGCGGCTGGGCGGGTACCTATCAGGTGCTGCAGCCCGAACTGTCGCGCCGCCTGCGCGACCGCAAGGTGGCCAACATCGAAAGCGTGAAGCCCGACGTGATTGCGGCCGGCAACTTCGGCTGCATCGGCAACATCGCCTCGGGCACCGGCATCCCCATCGCCCATACGGTCGAACTGCTCGACTGGGCGACCGGCGGTCCGAAACCGGCCGCGCTCGACTGATCACGGCCCTTGGGGGACGGCATGAACGTTCTTCGCGCTTGCCTTTTCGCCCTTCTGGGCCTGATGCTCGGGGCCAACGTGCAGGCGCAGAACGCCGGGAGCGAAACGGTGCTCGATACCCTGTTCATCAAGCTGCGCGAGGCCTCCGACCCGACCGCGATCCAGTCGCTGGAGGCTGCGATCTGGGAACAGTGGGCGATGGTCCCCGACATGGGCCAGCGCGCGCTCATGATGCGCGGCATCGCCGAAATGCAGCAGCACGACCTCAAGACTTCGATCGAGACCTTCACGCGCCTGATCGGCGTGGCGCCCGACCTGTCGGAAGCCTGGAACAAGCGGGCGACGGCGCACTGGCTGATGGGCAATTTCCCGGCCTCGCTGACCGATATCTGCGAGACGGTGAAACGCGAGCCGCGCCACTTCGGCGCCTATTCCGGCCTCGGCATGATCCGAGCCGAGATGGGCGAGAACGTGCGCGCGATCGCGGCCTTCGAACTGGCGCGCAGGTGGAACCCGCACATCCCGGGCATCGAGAGCGAGATCGAGCGGTTGAAGGCCTTGGGCGGAGCTGAAGGCGGCGATGGCGATCCGCTGGGTTGCGGCCGGCCCTCGACGTAGGTCAAAGTCGCCGCGCGTTCAGATTCGGGAGTTGGTGAATGGCCACGTTGTATGTCGGCGGTCGTCTTTTCGACGGCGAGAAGGTGCAGGACGGGCAGGCGGTGCTGGAAGAGGGCGGTCGCATCAAGCGCGTCGCTCCGGCCGGCGAGTTCAAGGGCTTCGCCGGCGAACGGGTCGACACATCCGGCGGAACGCTGATTCCCGGCATCATCGACTGCCACGTCCATTCGCTGTCGGGCGCCGAAGGCAATCCCGGGGCCGTGCAGGATCGCCTGAGCGCGGCGCAGCTCACGGTTCGCGGCATGGAGTTCATGCGCCAGACGCTGGAAGGCGGCGTCACGGCCGTGCGCGACTGCGGCGGCAAGGACTATATCGAGTTCGCCATCCGCGACGCCTACAATGCCGGCCGCTTCCTGGGGCCGACGATGCGCTGCGCCGGCCGCATGATCTGCATGACCGGCGGGCACGGCAATCGCACAGGCCGCGTCGCCGATGGCGTCGACGAGGTCGTGAAGGCGGTGCGCGAGCAGGTGCACGCCGGCTCCGATCTGGTGAAGATCATGGCCACGGGCGGCGTCATGACTCAGGGCGTCAATCCAGAGGACGCGCATTACAGTGCCGAGGAGATGAAGGCCGGCATTTCGGAAGCGCATCGCTTTCACAAATGCTGCGCGAGCCATGCCCAGGGCGCGCTGGGAATCCTGAACGCCGTCCGCGGCGGCATCGATTCCATCGAGCACGGCATCTTCATGGACGAGGAGTGCTGCCGTGAGATGAAGGAACGCGGCGTCTGGCTGGTGCCGACGCTCGCGGCCGTGAAGAACATCCTCAAGGGCTACGACGAGGGCGACCGCTCGATCCCCGATTACGTGATCGACAAGAGCCGCCGCGTTTTCGACCGCCACATCGCGGCGACCAAGATGTACTACGCCGCCGGCGGCCGCATCGCGATGGGCACCGACGCCGGCACGCCGCACAACCGCCACGGCGAGAATGCGCGCGAGCTCGAGTT
>JABMNB010000266.1 GCA_013205335.1 Rhodospirillales bacterium | reverse complement strand
TCGAGACGCGGCGCTTCGCGGCGCTCCTCATGATGAGGTAAGTGCTTGAATCGATTCAATTCATTTCCGGTCAGACTCTGAGGAGGTCGCGAAGCGACCGTCTCGAAGGATGGGCAACAGACGTGGTGCGCGTGCCCACCCTTCGAGACGCACTCCTGCGGAGTGCTCCTCAGGGTGAGGTCGTTGTTGGAAGACTCCATATTATCTATCGCGTCCGAGAAAGAAGCTAATACCTGACGCAGGACAGGTCGCCTTCCTGGCAATTGAGCTGGGCTTCGAGGTCCTTCACGCGCACGAGGGTGAGGCGTGCCTGGCACTGGGCAACGATCATCCCGTGGATCGAACCGCCGATCGTCGGCGACCCGATGAAGGCGCACTCCTGATCGCGGAAGCGGATCCACGCCTCTTCGGCCGCCTGCAGGCGCGCCCGGCTCTCGGGCGACAGCCGCGTCCGCAGTTTCGTGTAGACGGCATTGAGCTGCCGGTCGGCGTCCTGCAAAGCCGTTGCCGCCTGCTGGTCGAGGTCCATCTGGCTCTGCGCATGGCCCGGCAACGGCAGGACGTGCATCACCGCCGCAGAGCCGAGGAGCGCGACCAGCCGCCGGATCACCGCGGCCAGGCCCGCAGCGCAACCAGGCCGCCGTCGATCGGCAGCAGGATGCCGGTCACCCAGCGCGATTCGTCGGAGGCGAGATAGACCGCGCCATGCGCGATGTCCCACGCCGTGCCCTCGACCTGCATCGGCACCATCTTCTTGCGGCGGTCGCGCGCCTCGGCGCCGAGATGCGCCACCATCGGCGTATGCACCGAGCCGACGATGATGCAGTTGGCGCGGATGTTCTGCGTCGCGTAGTCGGCCGCCACCGACAGGGTGAAGCCATGAAGCCCCGCCTTGGCCGTCGCATAGGCCACCGCACCGGCGCTTCCCATCAAACCCAGGGCACCGGCGATCGACGACACCATGATGATCGAGCCGCCGCCGCCTTCCTTCATGCGCGGCAGGCAGGACTTGGTGCAGAGCATGGTCGTCGTGAGGTTGGTCTCCAGCACCTTGTTCCAGGTCTCGAGCGTCACGGTTTCGGGTGTGCCCGGTCCGCCAATGCCGACATTGTTGTGCAGGATGTCGAGGCGGCCGTATTTCTTCATCGCGAAGTCGGCCATCGCCTCAGCCTCGTCGGCCTTCGCCACGTCGGCCGCGAACACCGAGGCCTCGCCACCCTCGTCCTTGATCCGTTTGGCCAGCCCCTCGGCGCGCTCGGCGCTGCGGTTCACCAGCACGACCCTGGCACCTTCTTTCGCAAACAGCAGCGCCGTCGCCATGCCGTTGCCGACGCCCTCGCCGCGCGGCGCCGCACCCGTTACCACCGCCACCTTGCCCTGCAGCCGTCCGGCCATGTCTACTCTCCGCCCAGATTTGTTCAGGCGCGGACCTTAGCCGGGAGACGAACGAGATGACCAGCCACACGGAGACGTTCGAAGGCGGCTGCACCTGTCGCAGCGTGCGTTACCGGCTCACCTCGAGGCCGCTGTTCGTGCATTGCTGCCATTGCCGCTGGTGCCAGCGCGACTCGGGCACGGCGTTCGCGATGAACGCCATGATCGAAGCCGACCGGGTCGAGAGGCTGAGCGGCGACGTCGAGATGATCGACACGCCGACGCTCAGCGGCAAAGGCCAGAAGATTTCGCGCTGCCCGAAATGCCGCATCGCGCTGTGGAGCAACTATTCCGGCGCCGGCCCCACCGTGCACTTCGTGCGGGTCGGCACGCTCGACGAACCCGACCGGCTGCCGCCCGACATTCACATCTTCACCATGAGCAAGCAGCCCTGGGTCGCGCTGCCCGCCGGCGTGCCGGCCGTCGAGGAATATTACGACCGCACGCAGCTCTGGCCGGCGGATAGCCTCGAAAGGTTTGCGGCGTTGAGGGCGAAAGCCGCGTCCTGACCTAGCCCCAATACGCGGGAAGTCTCGTCGCCAGCCACTTCGCGAGGGCAGCGTTCACCGCGACAGGCTGTTCCTGCGCCATCCAGTGACCGGACGGCACAACGACTTCGGTGAGATCGGCGCAGTCGCGGCGCATCGGCTCGGCGAGCTTCGACGTCATGGTTTCGCAGGTCGTGTCGTAGGCGCCGTGCAGGAAGAGAACCGGCATCGCGAGCTTGCCGCCGTTGGCGGCACGCTTCGCATAAGCGCCGTTGGCCTCGTGGTTCATGTACCAGGAGTCCGGCCCGAAGAAGCCGTTCTTCGTCAGCGCGGCGGCATAGGCCTCCATGTCCGTCTCGGTCAGCACGTCGGGATCGCGCGGCACGTCGGGGCAGGCACCGCCCCCGAACCAGCCGCCGGCCTTGCGCACCATCGAGGTCGGCGCGTGCTTGCCGACGCGCGTCGGATCGCCCTTGCGGAACAGTGCCTTCACCAGGTTGCGTGGATGGGCATCGAAGCTCGCACAGGCCTTGTCGAAGCTCTCCTCGTAGAAGACCTGGTAGTCCCACTGGCCGGCCGGAAACTGCGCCTCCGGATAGAGCGTGCGGTCGACCAGCGGCACGACGGTCTCGAGGGTGAAGCCGGTCGAGAGATAGGGCACGCAGAGGCTCGCCACGCCCACCGTCTTGTCCGGATGGTGTGCCGCCATGTTCCAGACGACCGGGCTGCCCCAATCGTGGCCGATCCACACCGTCTTGTCGCGCCCGAGCGACGCCAGCAGTTCGACCATGTCGGCCACGATCTCTTCCTGCGCAAAATCCGCGTGCCGCTTGTAGGTGCTGGACCGGCCGTAGCCGCGCATGTCGGGGGCGATGCAGCGGAAGCCCAGGGCTGCAAAGACCGGCAGCTGGTGCCGCCACGACAGCGACAGCTCGGGCCAGCCATGGACGAAGATCAGCAGCGGCGCGTCTTTCGCTCCGCAGGCGAGATAGCCGGTCGTGTGACGGGCGGTCTTGACGGTGTGTTCGGTGACCGGGAATGTCATTGCAAGGAGAACGTCTCATGGAAATCGATACCGGCACAACCGAACTCTTGTGCAGCGTCCGCGACGGCGTCGCGCTGATCACGCTGAACCGCCCCGAGGCGCGCAACGCGATGTCGCCCGACCTCACCGAAGCGCTGCGCACCCAGATCAAGGCACGCGGCGACGACGATGCCGTCGGCGCGCTGCTGATCACCGGCGCCGGCACCGCCTTCTGCAGCGGCGGCGACGTGAAGGGCATGGGCGGCCGCGGCCCGCGTGGCCAGATGAGCTACGAGGAGCGGTTGGCCGACCTGCGCTGGCGGCAGACGCATCTCACCGGCGCGCTGGTCGCCGTGCGCAAGCCCACCATCGCGGCGCTGCCCGGCGCCGCGGCCGGCGCGGGCCTGGCAATCGCGCTGGCCTGCGACATCCGCATCGCCGCGAAGTCTTCTTTCTGCACCACCGGCTACGCCAAGATCGGCCTCTCGGGTGACTACGGCATCTCGTGGCTGCTGACGCGCACGGTCGGTCCGATGCGGGCGCGCGAGCTGATGTTCACCTCCGAGAAGGTCGACGTCGAGCGCTGCGAGCGCATCGGCCTGGTGAACCGCGTCGTCGACGACGCCAAATTGCAGGACGAGGCCTTCGCCTTTGCGAAGTCATTGGCCGAGGGTCCGCGCGTAGCGCTGCGCCACATGAAGGACAATCTCGACGACGCGCTGCACATCGACTACTCGGTCGCGCACTATCGCGAGGCCGAGCGTCTGGTCCAGTCGTCGCGTACCGCCGATCACAAGGAGGCGGTGGCGTCCTTCGTCGAGAAGCGCAAGCCGGTTTTCAAGGGGCGGTAACGGTCACCCCATCCCATCTTCACGAAAAACAACCTCACCCTGAGGAGCGCTCCGCAGGAGCGCGTCTCGAAGGGTGGGCACG
>JABMNB010000029.1 GCA_013205335.1 Rhodospirillales bacterium | reverse complement strand
CCGCAGGGTCGAGCAGGGCGGCTCGTGGCAGGTCCGCGTGTCGCTGGTCCAGGTGGCGCACTGGCTCGCCAGCCTCGGCACCGTCGACGCCGCGCAGGGTGCCGCCGAACTGCCCGAGGACGCGCTGCTGCCGCTGCTCACCGAAAGCGTCGGTCCGCTCGGCCGCCTGCGCCACCTCAAGCCGGTGATACAGCTCGGCTCGACCCCGGCCTACTACGCCCGCCCCGCCGAGCCGCTCGGCACGTCTCCTGCGCAGTGGGCTTAAGCCGAGACCGGCATGACAGACACGGAGACAGCCGGTACCGACTGGTCGAGCGCTGAACTCGACCTCATCGTTGCCGACTACTTCGCCATGTTGAAAGAGGAGCAAGCCGGCGAAACCATACACAAGACCGAGCATCGGCGATTACTGATGAAGCTTATTCAGCGCACGAATGGCTCAATTGAATTCAAGCATCAGAATATTTCCGCGGTTCTGACGCGACTCGGCCTTCCTCGGATTCGTGGTTACGTTCCCGCTCAGAACTTCCAAGGCGCGATCACGGATGCAATTGGCCGCTACCTGCAGGTTCATCCGGATCCCATTCCATTGTTCGCCAAACCGTTGGCGGGATTTGCCGATTCGCAACTTCTCTTCGAAGGCGCCCCGCCAACGGCGCGTCCAATCAGTGAGGGGGCAAGGAACGCCTTCGAGCGAGTGGCGCGGAAATTCGATCCGGCGCTCCGAGATCAGCTCAATCGCGCTCTCGGGGCGGCGGGTGAGGAATTGATCTACGAACGCGAGCGGCAGTTGCTTATCTCGGCCGATCGCTCTGACCTCGCCAAGAAAGTCAGGTGGGTCTCCAGGGAAGACGGAGATGGCGCCGGCTATGACATTCGATCCTACGATCCCTCGGGATCCGAGCGATGGATCGAAGTAAAAACTACCCGAGGCGGCAGCACGACCCCGTTCTACCTGACTCGCAACGAGAATGAAGTTGCGAAAGAAAGGCCCGACGCATTCAGATTGTATCGTCTGCACGATTTTTCGCAGCAGCCCGGACTCTTCACTTTGAAGCCACCGCTCGAGACAGTATTGCAGCTCGAAGCTCTGACGTTTCACGCGTCGCTCAAGTAGCGGAGAGGGCATGTCCGACATTCTGAGAACTGAAGCCGATCTGGAGGCGCTCTACGGCCGGCCGGGAGAGACCTCGACGGTCAAGGAAGTGAACTGGATCACGCCGCACTATCGCGCCTACATCGAGGCGGCGCCCTATGCGGCGCTGGCGACGTGCGGCCCCGAAGGGCTCGACTGTTCGCCACGCGGCGACAGGGCGGGCTTCGTGCGGGTGCATGACGAGAAGACGCTGATGCTGCCCGACCGGCGCGGCAACAACCGCATCGATTCGCTGCGCAACATCGTGCGCGATCCGAGGGTCGCGCTGCTGTTCATGATCCCGGGCGTCGGCAATACGCTGCGGGTCAACGGCCGCGCCCATCTCAGCATTGCCGCCGAACTTCTGGAGTCGTTCGCCGTCGAGGACAAGGCACCGCGTTCGGTGACCGTGATCGAGGTCGACGCCGTCTATTTCCAGTGCGCCCGCGCGCTGGTTCGCTCGGAGCTGTGGAATCCCCAGCGGCATGTCGATCCGAAGTCGCTGCCGACCGCCGGCCAGATCCTGGCCGCGCTGAGCGGCGAGCGGGTCGGCGGCGAAACCTACGATCGGGAATGGCCGGGCCGGGCAGCGGCCACCATGTGGTGATCCGCGAGCGCGTACCGGCGGACGACAACGCGATCCGCCTGCTCAACGATCTGGTCTTCGGCGGCCCGTTCGAGGGCAAATTGGTCGAGGAACTGCGCGACGCGTTCATCGACGCCGTCGAACTTGTGGCGATCGAGCGCGGCGAAGTCGTCGGTCATATCCTGTTCAGTGCACTCACGACGATGGTCGACGACGATGCCGTGCCGACGCTGTCGCTGGCGCCGATGTGCGTCCATCCGGGACGCCAGCGTTCGGGCATCGGCAGCGCCCTCGTCGAAACCGGGCTCGAGCTGGCCCGGCGGCGGGAATGGCAGGCCGTCGTGGTCCTCGGCCATCCCGATTTCTATCCGCGCTTCGGCTTTTCGGCCGAGCTGGCGA
Source organism: Rhodospirillales bacterium (assembly GCA_013205335.1). Lineage (GTDB taxonomy): Bacteria > Pseudomonadota > Alphaproteobacteria > Reyranellales > Reyranellaceae > Reyranella. The sequence continues at coordinate 7,242 of JABMNB010000029.1, read as the reverse complement.
GCGGCCTCGATGCGCCCTTCGAGGGCGACTCCTTCATGGCGCTCGAACTGGTGCCCGGTGCCCTCGACGGCGAGGACGGACTCGTCGTCTATCCCGCGGCGTTCGGTCTGGTGTCTTGAGCGGCTAGGCGGAGGACCTCATTGGAGCCGGCAACTCCAGTTGCGCTCGTGTGCCCATCCATGAATCCTGGGCGCAACTGGAGAGAATGTGAATTTATTCGCCGACGGCGAAAAGCTGGCGCAAGGATGAAAGATTGATTCACCATAGCCGCCTCTAGCGACCATTTCGGAATCTCATCGCGGCGCCCTCGATTCAAAAGTGACTTTGCACTTTGGAATCATCGATAACTTCACGGTCTCTGGAGTGGCGCGCTCCAATGATTGTCTTCATTGCGTACGGCTCTAAGCCGCGCGCGCGATCGCCGGTGCTTCGAGGGCTTCGATGAAGCGTCTGCAATAGGCCTCGGCCGTCGTGCGCATCACCTTCTCCTTCAGCACGCTCTGCCGCTCCCGGCATTCCGACAGCGGCATCGTGAGCGCCATGTGCATGGCATCGGCGACGGCGTCGAACGAATTGACGATCAACGCCTCGGTGAGGTCCTGGGCGGCGCCGGTGAATTGCGACAGGACCAGCACGCCGGGATTCTCGTCCGATTGCGCGGCCACGATCGCCGGCCTTCGCGGGGCCTGCCCCTTCAGCGTGACCTTCCGGCGCCATGAAAGATGCAGTCGCCACGACTCGAGATAACGACAGGTAATGAATCGAACCCGGCAACGCTTTCGGCGGTGTCGCGTTGTTCAGGGGTAATCACCAGCAGAGGAGACTGTGATGAGCAGCACCACCGACAAGGTCAAGGGCGCCGCCAACGAGGCGATCGGCAACGCGAAGCAGGGCATCGGCAAGGTCGTCGACAGCGACAAGATGAGGGTCGAAGGCGCCCTGCAGGAAGCCAAGGGCGAAGCGCAGCAGGCCGTCGGCAAGACCAAGGACGCGCTGAAGAAGGCGATCGACGGCTAACGCCGCGAAACCTTCGAGAACCTGGAATTGGGATGCCCTTCGCAAGACGGGCGTCCTTTTTCTTGCTCTGCGTTTGCCCTACGCTCGCCGCCACCTTCCCCTGACGGCGGTTCCGATGCTCCCCTCCCAACGCGATCTGTTCGACATCCCGCGCGACGTCTGCTTTCTCAATGCCGCTGCCTGGAGCCCGCTGCCGCTCGCGGTGCAGGAGGCCGGACGCATCGGCGTGGGTCGCAAGGGCCAGCCGTGGAAACTCGACGCGGACTTCATGTCGAAGCAGTACGAGCGCGCGCGCACGGCGGCGGCGACCTTGATCGGCGCCGATTCCGCCGACATCGCGCTGATCCCGTCCGTCGGCTACGGCGTGTCGACCGCGGGCAAGGTGATGAGCCTGCCGCGCGGCAGCCGCGTGCTGGTGCTGCAGGACGACCATACCTCGCCGGTGCTCGAATGGATGAGCCGCGCCGAGCAGGGCGGCTACACCGTCGAACAGGTGAAGCAGCCGGCCGACGGCGACTGGACGTCGGCGGTGCTGGAAGCGATGGCGCGCCCGGATGCGGCGCCGCTCTCGCTGGTCTCGATTTCCTCCGTGCACTGGTCCGATGGCGGCGCCCTCGACCTGGCGCGCATCGCCGAGGCAGTTCGACGGCAGGGCGCGGCCTTCCTGGTCGATGCCACGCACGACGCCGGCGTCCGCCGTATCGACGTGAAGACCCTCGATCCCGACTTCCTGATCTTCCCGACCTACAAATGGGTGCTCGGACCCTACGGGCGCGCCTTCATGTATGTCGCGAGGCGCCATCAGAACGGCGTGCCGCTGGAGCAGACAGCGCCCGCGCGCAAGGGCGTGGCCGCCGAGCAGAAGGTCTATTTCCGCGACCTCTCCTATGCCGACGGCGCGCGCCGCTACGACATGGGCGAGCGCGACCATTTCATCACCCTCGAAATGGCGGCGGTCGGCATGGAGATGATGGCGGGCTGGGGCAACGATGCCATCGTGGCACGACTCGGCATGCTGACCGACCGGCTGGCCGACGGGCTGGCCAACTCCGGCGTGCGCGTGCTCGACCGCAAGCTGCGTGCCCCACACCTCATCTGCCTGCAGTTTCCCAACGGCATGGCCGACGACCTGCCGCAGAAGCTCGCGGCGGAGAATGTCTACGCCGCGCCCCGTCTCGGGCGCCTGCGCATCAGCCCACACGTCTACAACGACGAGCAGGACGTCGATCGCTTCGTCGAGGTCTTCAAGAAGGTGGCGCTTTAGGAGTAGCTGGCATCGAGATTGTACTTGAAACGAACGGCGGCGCAGTGACAGCTACCCTGTAGAGGTCGTATCAGGAAACAAGGGGATCGGTTTGCGTAACACTCGTCGGCAACTTCTGGGGCAGCTTCTCGTCTCGGCGCTCGTGTCACCGTTCATCGCCCGCGCCGCCTCGGCGCAGGCCAGGTATCCCGAACGGCCGATCAAGATCATCGTACCCTTTCCGCCGGGCGGCGGCGTCGACCTGACGGCGCGGCTGATGGTGGAGCCGCTGTCGAAGGAACTCGGCCAGACCGTCATCATCGAGAACAAGGGCGGCGCCGGGGGAATCATCGGCGTCGAGGCGATGTCGCATGCGCCGCCCGACGGCTACACCCTGTCGCTCACCGGTGCCGGCACGCTCACGGCCGGTCCGCACCTGCGCAAGATGCCCTACGATCCGCTGGCGCTGACGCAGATTACGCGCCTGGTACGCATGCCGTTCATCGTGGCGGTGCGCAACGACCTGCCGGCGAAGACGCTGCCCGAATTCATGGAACTGGCGAAGAAGCAGGAGCTGCGCTGGGCATCCGGCGGTATCGGCACCAGCCAGCATCTCGCGGGCGAACTCTTCACCCAGATGTCCGGGCTCAAGATGATCCACGTGCCCTATCGCGGCACCGGGCCGGCGCTGAACGACCTCGCGGCCGGCATCGTCGATGCCTATTTCGGCGATCCCGCGACGCTCGGCCTGATCCGCGGCGGCAAGGCGCGCGCCATGGCCGTCACCTCACCCCAGCGCTGGCCCGTCCTGCCCGACACCCCGGCGGTCGCCGAGGTGGTGAAGGGCTACGAGGCCGAGAACTGGTACGGACTTGCAGCGCCTCCCGGCACGCCGAAGCCGATCGTCGACCGGCTGAACGCCGCCATCGCCAAGGTGCTGGCCGAACCCGACGTGAAGAAGAAGTACGACGAGAACGGACTCACCCCGGCGCTTCTCTCCCAGGCCGAGTACGTGGCCTTCCTGAAGCGCGATTCCGTCACCTGGGGCGACGTGGTGCGCAAGGGCAACATCAAGATCGACGAATGATGTCCTCCCGTCTGGCCGTCGACATCGGCGGCACGTTCACCGACGTCGTGCTCGAATCCGGCACGACCTCCCACTCGATCAAGATCCTGACGACGCCGGACGCGCCCGAACGCGCCGTGCTGGAGGGCGTGCGCGCCATCCTGGTCGAGGCGAAGTGCCGGCCGCAGGACGTGACCCTGGTCGTCCACGGCACGACGCTGGCCACCAACGCGCTGATCGAGCGCAAGGGCGCGCGTACCGCGCTGATCACGACGGAGGGCTTCCGCGACTCCGTCGAGATGGCGTGGGAGCACCGCTTCGAGCAGTACGACATCTACATGGAGCGGCCGCAGCCGCTGGTGCCGCGCGACCTGCGCTTCGGCGTGCCCGAGCGCGTCGCGTCGGACGGCGCGGTATTGCTGGCGCTCGACGAAGCGGCCGTGCGCCGCGTCGCCGCGCACCTGAAGACGGAGAAGATCGAGGCCGTGGCCGTCTGCTTCCTGCACAGCTTCACCAACGAGACGCATGAGCGCCGCGTCGGCGCGATCCTTGCCGAGGAACTACCGGGCGTCGCGGTATCGCTGTCCTGCGAGGTCTGTCCCGAGATCCGCGAGTACGAACGCACCTCGACGACCATCGCCAATGCCTATGTCCTGCCGCGCATGGCAGGCTATCTCGGCCAGCTCGAAGCCGACCTGAAGAAGGAAGGCATCGCAGGTCCGCTCCTGCTGATGATGTCATCGGGCGGCATCACGACGGTCGACACGGCGCGGCGCTATCCCGTGCGCCTGGTCGAATCCGGACCCGCCGGCGGCGCCATCCTGGCGCGCACGGTCGCGGCGGAGAACGATGCCCGCCGGGCCGTCGCCTTCGACATGGGCGGCACCACCGCCAAGCTCACCTTGCTCGACGACCTCGAATTGCAGCGCTCGCGCCAGTTCGAGGTCGCGCGCGCCTATCGCTTCGTGCAGGGCTCCGGCCTGCCGGTGCGCATCCCCGTGATCGAGCTGGTCGAGATCGGCGCCGGCGGTGGCTCTATCGCCCGCCTCGACGCGCTGGGCCGCATCCAGGTCGGCCCCGATTCGGCGGGCAGCGTGCCCGGCCCCGCGAGCTACGGGCGCGGCGGCACCGAGCCCACCGTCACCGATGCCGACACCGCGCTGGGACGCCTCGATCCGACGCGGTTCGCGGGCGGCGCCATTCCGCTTCATCGCGACAAGGCCGAGGCCGCGCTGCAGGCGCTGGCCGGCCCGCTCGGGACCGATGCCCAGGGCGCGGCGGCCGGCGTGACGGAGATTGTCGACGAGACCATGGCGAGTGCGGCCCGCGTGCATGCCGTCGAGAACGGCAAGGACACGGCCGACCGCGCGCTGATCGCCTTCGGCGGCGCGGCGCCGCTGCATGCCGCGCGGCTGGCCCGCAAGCTCGGCATGAAGCAGGTCATCGTGCCGGTCGGTGCCGGCGTCGGCTCCGCCTTCGGCTTCCTGCGCGCCTCGATCGCCTACGAGGTCGTGCGCACGCGCCATCTCCGGCTCGACATGTTCGATGCCAGGATGCTGAACGAGCTGTTCGCCGTCATGCGGAGCGAGGCCGAAGCCGTCGTGCGACCGGCCGCGCCCGGCGAAACACTGGTCGAATCCCGCCAGGCCTTCATGCGCTATCGCGGCCAAGGCCACGAAATCGCGGTCCCCCTGCCCAACGAGCCGTTCGCCTCCGACGCCGCGGGCGAGTTGCGCCGCCGCTTCGAGGCGACCTATGAGCAGGTGTTCGGCCGCGCCATTCCCAAGCTCGAGGTCGAGGCGCTGACCTGGACCCTGTCGATCGCCACCGACCGGCCGCTGCCGTCGCCGGCAAGAGCCATCGCCAATTCCGCCGCGCCGGCGCCCTCGGGCCATTGCGAGGTCTTCGATCCCGTGAGTGGCTTGCGCGAACAGAACGCCCTGCACGAACGCGACGCGCTCAAGCCCGGCATGACGCTCGACGGGCCGGCGCTGATTGTCGAGGATGGCACCACCACCGTCGTTCCGAGCGGCTTCACCGCCCGCATCAATGCGGTGGGCCAGATCGTTCTGGAGGACCGCGCATGAGCACGCCCACCAAGTCGCCGCCCAAATCTCCACTCGGCGATATCCGCCTGCAGGTGATGTGGAACCGCCTCCTCTCCGTCGTCGAGGAGCAGGCGCGCGCGCTGGTGCGCACCGCCTTCTCGACCAGCGCGCGCGAGGCCGGCGACATCTCGGCCGGCGTATTCGACCTCGAGGGCCGCATGCTGGCGCAGGCCGTCACCGGCACGCCGGGCCACGTGAACTCGATGGCGCGCAGCGTCATCCACTTCATCCGCGAATTCCCGGTCGAGACGATGAAGGAGGGTGACGCCTACATCACCAACGATCCGTGGAAGGGCACCGGCCATCTCTACGACATCGTCGTCACCTCGCCCGCCTTCCACAACGGCAAGCTGGTGGCGCTGTTCTCCTGCACCACTCACGTGGTCGACATTGGCGGCCTGGGTCAGTCGCCCGACGGACGGCAGGTCTTTCACGAGGGTCTGTTCCTGCCGCTGCTGCCGCTGATGCGCGAAGGTGTGATCGACGAGAGCGTGATGCGCATCGTGCGCGCCAACGTGCGCGAGCCGGTGCAGGTCGAGGGTGACATCCACGCGCTGGTCGGCTGCAACGGCATCGGCGAGAAGCGGCTCTCCGACATGATGGCCGAGCACGGCATCGACACGCTCGACGAGCTGGGCACCCACATCATCGAGAAGAGCCGCGCCGGCATGATCGCCGCCATCTCCAAGCTGCCACGCGGCACCTGGAAGGGTCATATGCGGATCGACGGCTACGACGCGCCGATCGACCTGCATGCCGCCGTCACGATCCACGCCGACCATATCACCGTCGACTATGCCGGCACCTCGGGCTCGTCGATCTACGGCATCAATTCGCCGATGTGCTACACCGAGGCCTATACCGCCTTCGGCATCAAGTGCGTCGTGGCGCCGACCATCCCGAACAATGCCGGCACGCTCGATTCGATCCTGGTGACGGCGCCGGAAAACACCATCGTCAATGCGCTCCATCCCGCGGCGGTGAACGCGCGCAGCACGATCGGCCACATGCTGCCCGACGTCTGCTTCGACGCGCTGCACCAGGTGATCCCGGGACAGGTGCCGGCCGAAGGCACGTCCAACCTGTGGAACCTGAAGCTCGGCGCCGGACACGGCATGACCGGCACGGGCACGACAGGCAAGGGCGGCAACAGCCGTCCCTTCATGGTGACGACCTTCCATTCCGGCGGCACCGGCGCCCGCCCGGCGCTCGACGGGCTCTCGGCCACGCCCTTTCCGTCGGGCGTGCGCAATGTGCCGGTCGAGATCACCGAGACCATCGCCCCCGTCGTCGTGTGGAAGAAGGAATACCGCCAGGATTCCGGCGGCCCCGGCGCCCAGCGCGGCGGCCTCGGCCAGGTGATGGAGGTCGAGCATCGGGAAGGCGCGCCCTTCGGCATCTTCGCCACCTTCGAACGCGTGAAGTATCCGGCGCGCGGCCGCGAGGGTGGACAGGCCGGCGGCAACGGCCGCCTGTCGCTGGCCTCGGGGCAGGAGCTGAAGGCCAAGGGCTTCCAGACCATCCCGGCCGGCGAGCGGCTGGTGGTCGAGATGCCGGGCGGCGGCGGCTACGGCGATCCGGCCAGGCGCGACCCCGAAGCCGTCAAACGCGACGTCCGGCTGGGCCTCGTCAGCAAGGAGGCGGCGAAGGCCGCCTACGGCGTCGAGGGCGACTGACGTCTACTCAACGCCAACCTCATGCTGAGGAGGCTGCGCAGCAGCCGTCTCGAAGCATGAAGGGGCTAAATTCAAGTGGGACCCGCTAACCACCCGCTACCTCAAGTAACACCTTACCTTTATTCTCGCGAT
>JABMNB010000265.1 GCA_013205335.1 Rhodospirillales bacterium | reverse complement strand
GTTCGAATCCCACCCCCTCCGCCACTTCAGTCCAGAGTGGACGCCGGGTTCCGGCGTGCCGCGCCCTGCGCGCTCCACCGTCTTTATGGCCATCAGGATCGGCCTCCCCGCCGCGCCCTGCGTCACGCGGGTCGTGCCGGAGACCTGGTCATTTCCATCCGGACCAGCGCCGGCGGGTTGTTCGTCGTGCTGGGTGCGCTTCTCTCAGTTCACGCCGTACCGGGCGAATTCGCTGGAGATGTTCGACTGGATGCCGCTGGCGGTCGACATGTCGGCGATGCCCGCCGGTCCCTCGCCCTTGCGGGACCGCGCGAGGCCGCGTCCGTAGAGCGCGCGCGCGCGCTGGGGATCGACCTTGAGCGAGGCGTCGTATTCGGCGATCGCCTTGTCGTACTGCTTCCGCTTCAGGTAGATCAGCCCAATATTGTCATGCGTATAGGGGTCGTTGGGCGACAGATTGAGGACCTCCTGGCAGTCGGCAAGGGCCGCGTCGAGGCTCGAGCCCATGACGGCCCGCGTCAGGCATCTGTTGTTCAGCGCCGGCACCATCTTCGGGTCGACCTTCAGCGCCTCGTCATAGTCCGAGACGGCCTTGGCGTACTCGCCCCTGTTGAAATAGGCGATGCCGCGGTTGAGGAACAGGTTGGCGTCGCGCGGCCTGAGCCGGATCGCGTTGTTCAGATCCTCGATCGCGTTCTCGAATTCGCCGAGGTTGCTGTAGAGATTGGCGCGGCTGGCATAGATGCGCGGATTCCTCAGGTCGGTGCGCAGCGCCTGGGAGTAGTCCTCGATCGCGCGGCCGGTGTCGCCGCGGAAGCCCATGACCTGCGCGCGGTAGTACAGCGCCGTCGGGTTGCCGGGCGACAGGCGCAGCGCGTCGTCGATGTCGGCGAGCGCCCGCGGATAGTCCTTCTTCAGACCATAGGCGAAGCCGCGTTGGATCAGCGCGTTGATGTCGTCGGGGCTGATCTTCAGCGCGTCGTCGAAATCGACGATCGCTTCGTCGACCCTGTCCTTGAAGATCTTCGCCATGCCGCGGTTGATGTAGGCCAGCGGCTCCTTGGGATCGATCCCGATCGACGACGTATAGTCGGCGATGGCGTTGTCGTAGTCGTCGATGCGGTGGTAGGCGGCGCCGCGCTCGAAATAGGCGAAGGCCATGCCCGGCGCGAGCTTGATGGCGAGGTCGAGGTCGGCGACGGCGTCTTTCGTCCTGTCCATCTTCAGGTAGGCGGCGCCGCGGCCGAGATAGGCGCGCGGCTCCTTGTCATTGATCTCGAGCGCCGACTCGAAGTCTTTGACCGCAGCCTGGTATTCCTGCTTGTCGATCAGGGCCATGCCCCGCTGGTAGTAGGCGTTCGCCACCTGGTCGGCGGTCTGCGACGCCGCGGGGTCCTTCTTGCCGTCCTTGTCCTTCTGCGTGAGCTTCAGGATTTCCGACGTCTGCAGGCCGAGCCGGACCGCCTCGTTGAAGTCGACGATGGCGCGGTCGGGATCATTCCTCTGCCGCCACGTGACGCCCCGGTTGATCAGCGCGTTGACTTCCTTCGGGTTGAGCTTGAGGGCGTGGTCGAAGTCGGCGACCGCCTCCTCGAACTTGCCCTTCTTGGTGTAGTAGACGATGCCGCGGTTGACGAGCGGGCCCGGGTCCTTGGGCGTCAACTCGTGGGCGATCGTGTAGTCCTCGAGTGCATTCTCGGAATCGCCGATGCGGTGAAACGCGATGCCGCGCTGCATATGGGCGAAGGCCTGACCGGGCTTCAGCTTGATGCTTTCGGAGAAGTCGGCGATCGCCGGCTTCAACTCGTTCTTGTACATGTACGACGCGGCGCGGCCCACATAGGGCGACGCGTCACGCGGGTTGAGGCGGATCGCCTCCGAGAAGTCGGCGATCGCCTTGTCGTAGTCGCTCTTGTCGAACCAGGCGAGGCCGCGCTGGAAATGGACGAAGGCGGCCTGCAGCGCGATCCGGTTGGCCTCCTGCTGCGGCGACCTCGCCAGCTGGCTGGTGATGGTGTCGGGCACCCGGGTGAGCGATACCGGCTCGATCTTGTCCGGCAGAATCTTGATCGCCGTCGTGAAGTCTGAAATCGCCTGGTTCACGTCGCCCTTCTTGCGATAGACGATGCCGCGATTGGTCCAGGCGCTGATTTCCTTCGCGTTGATCTTGAGCGCGGCATTGAAGTCGGCGATCGCGCCTTCGTTGTTGTCCTTGCGCAGGTAGAGCACGATGCCGCGGTTGATCAGCGGCAACGTCTCGCGCGGCGCGAGGCGGATCGCATCGCTGTAGTCGATGATCGCGCGGTCGGCCTCGCCGATCGTCTGATGGACGACGCCGCGCTGCATGTAGAGGTGCGGATTGAGCGGCTGCGCCATGATGGCGTCGTTGTACATCCGGACCGCCGTCCGGAAGTCGGCCTTGGAGCGCTTGTCGCTGTCCGGGCCGCTCACCGACATGCCGCGGTGGAGATAGGCCAGCGCCAGGGGACCACCCGCCAGAAGTCCCTTGTCGATGACCTCCGTGCAGGCCTCGACCTTCGTCGGGGCATCGGCGCCGGTGGCGCCGTAGCAGACGTCCGCTTCGGACGGCTCGCCCGGCTTCCTGGCCGACGCCGCCTGCTGCTGTGTCGGGGGCTTGGCCGGATTCCTGGCCTGGGCCGGCGCCTGCCCTTGCCCGGCCGGCTTTGCCGATCCGGTCTGGGCCGGTCCGGTCTGGGCCGGTGACTCGATCTGGGCCGGCCCCGACGGGATGGGCCCCGCGGGAAACTGCCGGGCCGGCGACGGAGGCGCGGGCGCGGGCTGGGCTGAAGCCGGCGTCACGGCAACGGAACACAGCACCCCAAAGGCAGCGCCGCGGGTGACCAGGCGCAAGACAGCCCCACGCTCAAAACCCCACATGACCAATCCTCTTGCCAATGCAGACGGCTCCCAAAGCCATTCGCACGCGATAGGCGAAAGTACCCATTGACTGAACTTTTCAGATATTTGGAAGGCAGTGGCAAGGCCGCGCCCGCCGAAAAGCCGCCACAATTCCGAAGCCCCGGCGGTCGCCATCGACGGCGGCCCGCTTTTTTGGCACCCTCCCGCGCTCGTAAAGGGAGGAAACAATAATGACAAACTCGATGCGTCCCATCGGACGCCGCACGGTCGTGGGCGGCATTGCCGCGGCCACCCTCGCCGCTCCGGCGATCGTCTCGGCCCAGGGGACCTACCCCAACAAGACGGTGCGCTACATCAATCCGTATCCCGCCGGCGGCGCCACCGACACGCTGTCGCGCATGTTCTGCGCCAAGATGACCGAGCTGAGCGGCCAGCAATGGATCGTCGAGAACAAGGGCGGCTCGGGCGGCAATGTCGGCGTGGACGCGCTCGCCCAGTCGGCGCCCGACGGCTACACCCTGGGCCTCGGCGGCATCGCCACCCATGCCATCTCGCCGACGCTCTACGCCAAGCTGCCGTTCAACGCGAAAACCGACTTCACGTTCATCACGACAATGTGGCAGTTGCCCAACATGCTGGTGGTCAATCTCGACCTGCCGGCCAAGACGGTGCCCGAGTTGATCGAGCTGCTGCGCAAGAACCCCGGCAAGTACTCCTACGGTTCCGCCGGATCGGGCACGACGCTGCATCTGTCGGGCGAGCTGTTCAAGATCATGGCCAAGGTCGACATAGTCCATGTCCCCTATCGCGGCGGCGGGCCCGCCATGCAGGACCTGCTGGCCGGCCAGATCAACATGATCTTCGACAACATCCCCGGCGCGCTGGCGCAGTCGCGTCCCGGCAAGGTGCGGGCGCTGGGGGTCACGTCGGCAAAACGCAGCCCCGTCGTGCCCGATGTGCCCGCCATCGACGAGACTCTGCCGGGCTTCGACATCAGCTCGTGGACCACGCTCACCGGCCCGGCGAAGCTGCCGCCCGACATCGTGGCCCGGCTCTCGGAACTGTCGAAGAAGGCACTGGAGAGCGAGGACCTCAAGGCCAAGTTCTTCGAGCAGGCCGCCATCGCCATCTGGCGCACGCCGGCCGACACCTTGGCCTTCCGTGATTCCGAGGAGGCCCGTCTCGCACCGATCATCAAGGCCTCGGGCGCCCGCGTCGAATAGCGCGCGCCGCGTCATAGGCGTGTAGACTGAAGGGCATGCAGCCCCTCAATACCGCCCAAACCGTCCTGTCGATGCTGGAAGTGAACGGCATCGACACGCTCTTCTGCCTGCCCGGCGTCCAGAACGATCCGTTCTTCGACGCGCTCTACGACCGGACCAATGCCATCCGGCCGATCCACGCGCGCCACGAGCAGGCCTGCGCCTACATGGCGCTGGGCTATGCGATGGCGACCGGCAAGCCTTCGGCCTACGTCGTCGTGCCCGGGCCCGGCTTCCTCAACACCACGGCCGCGCTGTCGACGGCCTATGCGGTGAACGCGCCCGTGCTGGCGCTCACCGGCCAGATCCAGCAGTCGATGATCGGCCGCAACCTCGGCCTGCTGCACGAACTGCCCGACCAGCTCGCGATCATGCGCGGCCTCACCAAGTGGGCCGACCGCATCACCTCACCCAGCGCGGCGCCCGGCTTGTTGAACGAGGCCTTCCGGCGTCTTCTCTCGGGCCGCCGGCGCCCCGTCGCTCTCGAATGCGCAATGGACACCTGGGCGCGCCGTGCGCCGGTCGAGCTGATCGGCACGGCGGCAGTGGCCGATCCCTGTCCGGTCGACGAGGACGCCGTCGAGCGCGCCGCTAAGCTGCTGGGCGGCGCCGGCCATCCCATGATCGTCGTGGGCGGCGGTGCCCAGGGTGCCGGCGAGTACGTTCAGCGCATCGCCGAGCTGCTCGACGCGCCGGTGATGACCGGCCGCATGGGCCAGGGCGTCATCGACGGGCGGCATCGTCTCTCGATCACCGCGCCGGCCGGCTACCGCTTCTGGGGCGAGGCCGACGTCGTGCTCGCGGTCGGCACACGCCTGCAGCCGCAGCAGCAGAACTGGGGTCTCGACGACACGTTGAAGGTCATCCGCATCGACGCCGACAGCGAGGAACTCGACCGCCAGCGCAAGCCCGAGATCGGCATCGTGGGCGATGCGACGGCGACGCTGAGGGTGCTGGCGGACCGGCTGGAAAAACATGCCCGCAAGAGCAGCGACCGCGCCGCGCATGTCGCCGGAATCAAGGCAGCGGCAACGAAGAAGATCCACGAGACCCTGGCGCCGCAGATCGCCTATCTCGAGGCGATCCGCAAGGCGCTGCCGGACGACGGCATCCTGGTCGATGAGCTGACGCAGATCGGCTATGCCGCCCGCTTCGCCTGGCCCACCTACAGGCCGCGCACCTTCCTGTCTCCCGGCTACCAGGGCACGCTGGGCTGGGGCTATGCCACGTCGCTGGGCGCCAAGATCGCCAGGCCGGACACGGCGGTCGTGTCGATCAGCGGCGACGGCGGCTTCATGTTCACCGCCATGGAGATGGCGACGGCCGCCCAGCACGGAATAGGCGTGGTGGCCGTCGTGTTCAGCGACGGCGCCTTCGGCAACGTGCGGCGCATCCAGCAGCAGTCGTTCAACAACCGCACAATCGCCACCGAATTGCGCAACCCGGACTTCGTGAAGCTGGCCGAGAGCTTCGGCATCGACGCCGTCCGTGTGGCCTCGCCCGACGAGCTGGGCGCCGCGATCGCGCGCGGCATCGCCAAGGGCGCGCCGCTCCTGATCGACTGCCCCGTCGGCCAGTTCCCCGACCCGTGGTCGCTGGTGACGCTGCCGAGCAACAGGCCACGAAAGGCTTAGAATAACTCCGTCGTCCTGAGCGAAGTCGCCCAAAGGGCGACGCAGTCGAAGGACCTCTTTTCAGACGCACGTCGTGTTGAAGCGAAAAG
>JABMNB010000264.1 GCA_013205335.1 Rhodospirillales bacterium | reverse complement strand
GAGACGCATCGCTGCGCGATGCTCCTCAGGGTGAGGTTATCGGGGCTGTTCATAGCCTCTTGTTTTAGCTGCATTCATCTCGAGTCAGACTCTCAGGATGAGGCAGTGTGGTCGGCCTGGGCAGAATGACCCGCCCCGTCAGAAACTCTTGTCGAACTCCGGGCGGTGCCTGTTGCGCAGCTTGAAGTCCTGGCGGTCGGCCTTGCGTGGGGCGCGGACCCAGACCTCGCGGTTGGGATGCAGGCCGCCGCCGCGCGTCGCCGGCACGGCGCTGGTGCGGGCGCGATGGAGCAGGCGCGTGTCGGCGATGCCGCAATTGGGATGGAGGCCGCCATTGTCGGCGACGACCTTGTCCCACGCCGCCTTGCGTTTGGCATGGACGGCGGGATCCTTCAGCGCGGTGCAGTTGAGCTCGTTGACGTTGAGATCGGCGACGATCTCGTCGCCGTCCTCGACCAGCCCGATCGGGCCGCCCAGCGCCGCCTCGGGCCCGACATGGCCGATCACGAGGCCGACCGATCCGCCCGAGAACCGCGCGTCCGTCATCAAAGCGACGACGATGTTGCGCTCGCGGCAGAGCGTCGTGATGCGCGAGGTCGGATCGAGCATCTCCGGCATGCCCGGCGCACCACTCGGCCCCTCGTAGCGCACGATGATGATGTCGTGGTTCTGGAACGTGTCCGGCGTCTCGTCGAGCGCCTTGAGCAGGCCCTGCTCGCCCTCGAAGACGCGGGCCCGGCCGCGGAACAAGTTGTTCTCGAGGCCGCCTTCGACGCCCGCGAGCTTGAGGATCGCCGAGAAGTCCGGCGACAGGTTGCCGCCCAGCATGCGCAGGCCGCCGGTCGGCTTGTAGGGCTTCTCGACCGGATAGATCACTCGGCCGTCGGCCTTCTTTGTGCCCAGCCGCTCGACCTGCCGGGCCAGCGTCTCGCCGGTGCAGGTCAGCACGTTGCCGTTGAGCAGGCCGGCGTCGAGCAGCTCGCGCACGATGACCTGCACGCCGCCGACTTCGTCGATGTCGACCATGGAATATTTGCCGTAGGGCCGCGCGTCGGTCAGCACCGGGACGATGTTCTGCGAGAGGTAGTTGAACTCCTCCGGCGTCATGACGTCCTTCCAGAAGTCGGCGAAGCCGGCGGCCCGCGCGATTTCCGGTGCGTGCAGCACGACGTTGGTCGAGCCGCCGATGGCCATCGACACGATCACCGCGTTGCGGATCGAATCGCGCACGACGATGTCACGCGGCTTCAGGTCGTTCTTGATCAGGTTGGCCAGGAGATCGACCAGCTCGGCGGCGAACTCGTTGGTGCGGCGCGGATCGTCGGACGGCGGCGCCACCATGTGCAGCGGCTGCATGCCGACCACGCCGATGAAGGTCTGCATGGTGTTGTAGGTGAACATGCCGCCGCAGCTGCCGATGCCGGGGCAGGCATGGCAGGCGATGAGGTGGCGGTACTCGGCGTCGGGATGGCCGGCGACCTGGTAGGCGCTCACGATGTCGAGGGCCTCGCCCGTGTTCGGTTCCTTGCCGGGATGGATCGGCCCGTCCGACATGATGATCGACGGCAGATTGTGTTCGAGCAGCGCGGAGAGCGTGCCGACCGGCGGCTTGTCGCAGGCGACGACCGCGATCGTGCCGGCGAGGCCGGTGGCGCTCAGATGCTCGCACAACGAATCCTGCGTCACTTCGCGGCCGATCAGCGAGTAGCGCATCTCGCGCGTGCCGTTGCGGATGCCGTCCGAGGTGGCGATCGTGTACTCGGGCTGGACCAGGCGCATCTTGAGCTGGTCCGGCCCCGTGCCGATGCGTGCCTTGAGCCGGGCGTGGATCGCCTCGACCTTGGACAGCACGCCGAGATAGCACTGGCTGTCGCCCTTGGTGCCGACGACGCCGACCGACGGCTCGTGGATGAGCTCCGGATCGGTGCCCAGCGCGCGGGCCACACCGATGGTCTGGGCAGAGCGGCCCGGGTGCCGGTCAATCGTCACAAACTTCGGCTTCATCACAACCATCCCATGCGACTTGCAGCATTGGCCCGCCTTCGGCGACGAGCAGGTTCGGCGGTATATCACAGGCCCGCGGGGCCATTCCCGCGATTTCTTCTCTCGCGGAAACCCTGCTCAAGCCGCTCCCCGGAACCCCGTCCCCGACGGTTCGACCGTTGGCTCTCGACCGCGTGACGCCGGACGGGCATTCTCGCGCGAAAGTTGGCTTCCGGCTTCGGCGCCGCAAAATGAAACGAGGAAACCAAGATGTGGCAACCCAGCGAGCGCTATCCGGATCCGGCCGTGCGCGTGCTCGACCCGTCGTTCAACCACTACAGGCTGGTGCTGGCCTCGGTCGAACGGCTGTACACGGGCTGCCGCTGGTCGGAGGGCCCGGTCTGGTTCGGCGACGGCCGCTATCTGCTGTGGAGCGACATCCCCAACAACCGCGTGCTGCGCTGGGACGAGGAGACGGGCGCGGTCTCGATCTTCCGCAAGCCCTCGAACAACGCCAACGGTCACACGCGCGACCGCCGCGGCCGGCTGATCGCCTGCGAGCACGACGCCCGCCGCGTCGTGCGCTTCGAGTATGACGGCGCGATCACGGTGCTGGCCGACTCCTACGGCGGCAAGCCGCTCAACTCGCCCAACGACGTGGTGGTGAAGTCGGACGGCACGGTCTGGTTCACCGATCCGCCCTTCGGCATTTGGGGATATTACGAAGGGCACAAGGAAGAGAGCGAGAACAGGCCCGCCGTCTACCGGCTCGATCCCTCGACCGGCAAGCTCACGATGATGGCCGACGACATCCCCGGTCCCAATGGCCTCGCCTTCTCGCCCGACGAGAAGAAGCTCTACGTCGTGGCCTCGCGCGCCGAGCCGCATCGCACGATCCTGTCCTACGACGTGTCGGCCGACGGCACGTCGCTGGGCAAGGGCTCGGTGCTGATCGATGCCGGGCCGGGCGGCTCGCCCGACGGCTTCCGTGTCGACGTCGACGGCAACCTGTGGTGCGGCTGGGGCATGGGCTCGGCCGAACTCGACGGCGTGCGCGTCTTCAATCCGGCCGGCAAGCCGATCGGTCACATCGACCTGCCCGAGCGCTGCGCCAACCTGTGTTTCGGCGGACGCCATCGCAACCGCCTGTTCATGGCGGCCAGCCACTCGCTCTACGCGCTCTACGTCAACACGCAGGGCGCGATCGGCGGTTAGGTCATGTCGGTCAAATCCATTTCGGGCGTGGAGTCGAGCTATGCCTGGTGGCGCCTCGCCGCCAGCGTGACGCTGAGCACGGTGGGCGGCATCGGCATGTGGTGCCTCGTCGTGGCGCTGCCGTCGATCCAGCAGGATCTCGGCATCACGCGCGCCGACATCTCCTTCGCCTATACGATGAACACGCTGGGCTTCTTCGCCGGCGGCGTCACCTGGGGCCGCCTGGTCGACAAGCGCGGCATCGTCCTCACCGCCATCCTGAGCGCGACGGGCCTCGCCCTCGGCTTCGCGCTGGCGCCGCTTGCGACCGCGCTGCCCTTGTTCGCCGCGATCCAGGTGCTGATCGGCTTCAGCGCTGCTGCGACCTTCGCGCCCCTGGTCGCCGACATCTCGCACTGGTTCGACCGGCGGCGCGGCATCGCCGTGGCCATCGCCGCCTCGGGCAACTATCTCGCCGGCGCGATCTGGCCGACGATCATCCAGATGCTGATCCACGATCACGGCTGGCGGGTCACCTACTGGGCGGCCGGCACGCTGTGCTTCGTGGCGATGATCCCGCTGGCGCTGACGCTGCGCCGTAAGCCGCCGCAGGAGCAGATGACGGGCGCCGCGGGGACGTCCGGGGCCGCCATCCATTCGCCGCGCTCGCTCGGCCTGTCGCCGAACGGCCTGCAGGCGGTGCTGGTCGTCGCCAGCATCGGCTGCTGCGTCGCCATGTCGATGCCGCAGGTCCATATCGTCGCCTATTGCGCCGACCTCGGCTATGGCTTGGCGCGCGGCGCGGAGATGCTGTCGCTGATGCTGGGCTTCGGCATCGTGAGCCGCATCGCCTCGGGCTGGATCGCCGACCGGGTCGGCGGCGTGAAGACGCTGCTGCTGGGCTCGACGCTGCAGTGCGTGGCGCTGGTCTTCTATCTCGTCGACGATTCGGTCAACTCGCTCTACCTCGCCTCGGCGATGTTCGGCCTGTTCCAGGGCGGCATCGTGCCGTCCTACGCCATCATCGTGCGCGAATACTTCCCGCCGAAGGAAGCCGGCTTCCGGGTCGGCCTCGCCATCTCCTCGACGCTGATCGGCATGGCGCTGGGCGGCTGGATGGGCGGCGTCCTGTTCGACATGACGGGCTCCTACCGCGCCGCCTTCCTCAACGGCATCGCCTGGAACCTGCTGAACGGCGCGGTGGCGTGGTGGCTGCTGTTCCGCCAGAACCGCCGCAACGTCTACGCCTGAAGGACACGATCATGCGCATCGTCGCCATCCGCGACATCGTCTCGCCCATCCGCTCCAGGATCGCCAACGCCTACATCGACTTCAGCCAGATGACCGCCTCGGTGGTGGCCGTCGTCACCGACACGATGGTCGACGGCAAACCGGTGGTCGGGTTCGGCTTCAACTCGAACGGCCGCTATGCGCAGCACGGCCTGCTGGGCGAACGCTTCATCCCGCGGCTGAACCAGGCCGCGCCCGACTCGCTGCTCGACGCCGAGGGGCTGCTCGATCCGGCGAAGTGCTGGGCCGCGATGATGGCCAACGAGAAGCCCGGCGGCCACGGCGAGCGCTCGGTCGCCGTCGGCGTGCTCGACATGGCGATCTGGGATGCCGTCGCCAAGGCCAGGCGCGTGCCGCTGTGGAAGCTGCTGGCCGACCGCTACAACGGGGGGCAGGCCGACGAGAAGGCGTGGGTCTATGCCGCCGGCGGCTACTACTACCCGGGCAAGGGGCTGGACGGGCTGCAGGAGGAGATGAAGCACTATCTCGGCCTGGGATATTCCTGCGTGAAGATGAAGGTCGGCGGCGTGCCGTTGGCCGAGGACCTCAAGCGCATCGAGGCGGTGCTGGACATCGTCGGCGCCGGCGAGCGGCTGGCGGTCGACGTCAACGGCAAGTTCGACCTCACCACGGCCATCGAGTTCGGCCGCGCCATCGCCGGCTTCGGCCTGCGCTGGTACGAGGAGCCGCTCGATCCGCTCGACTATCTGGCGCACGCGGCGCTGGCCACCGAGTACGCGCCGCCGCTGGCCACCGGCGAGAACCTGTTCTCGATGCAGGACGCGCGCAACCTGATCCGCCACGGCGGCCTGCGTCCCGACCGCGACATCCTGCAATACGATCCCGCCCTTTCCTACGGGCTGGTCGAATACCTGCGCACGCTCGAGATGCTGAAGGCGCACGGCTGGTCGCCGCGGCGCTGCGTGCCACACGGTGGCCACCAGTTCGCTCTCAACATCGCCGTCGGCCTGCAATGCGGCGGCAACGAATCCTATCCGCAGGTCTTCGCGCCGTTCGGCGGCTTCGCCGACGACTGCGAAGTGGTCGACGGCCGCGTCTCGCTGCCCGACTCGCCCGGCATCGGCTTCGAACGCAAGGCCGACCTGTGGTCGGTCATGAAGGAAATAGCGTAACAGGCTGAGCTTCGCTCAGCCTTCCGGCTTCAGCAGGCCGAGCTTCAGCAGCTCCGATACGTTGGCCTCGTCGGCCTTGAGCGCGGTGGTGAATTCCTCCGGCGTCGAGGGCCGGACGATGGCGCCCAGTTCGCGCAGCTTCCGGCTGGCGTTCTCGTCCCTGAGGCCTGCCACCACGCCTTCGTTCAGGCGGGCAATGACGTCCTTCGGCGTATCGGGATTGGTGAACACGCCGGCCGTCGTGTTGCCGTCGAACGGCTTGCTGCCGATGTCGCTCATCGTCGGCACGTTGGGCAGATCGGGCACGCGCTGGAGGCTGAACGTCGCCAGCGGCCGCAGCCTGCCGGACTGGATGTGCGGCATCGAGCTGGTGAGTTGATCGACGAACAGGTCGAGATTGCCCGCCAGAAGATCGGCGATGCCCGGGCCGGCGCCGCGATAGGGAATGATGTTGAACCGGATATCTTCGTTGAGCTGCAGCCGCAGGATTCCGACATGGTTGGTCGTGCCGTTGCCGGAATGGCCGACCGAAACGGCGCCGGGCCGCGCCCGGGCCTCGGCCAGCACGCTCTTCATGTCGGGGAAGCGGCTGTCGGCCCGTGTCACCACCACGGTCGGCACGGTGGTGAGGATGCTGACCGGCGCCATCTTCGGCAGCAGCGGCTGCTTGCCCGCGAACAGCGGCGCCACGTAGGCGACCGTGAAGCTCGCCATGGAGATCGTGTAGCCGTCGGCCGGCGTATTGAGCGCGGCCTCAAGGCCCACCACGCCGCCGGCGCCCGGCCTGTTGTCGATCAGGATGCCTTGACCGAGGTGGCGGCCCATCGGCTCGGAGACGATCCGGGCCGTGACGTCGTAATTGCCGCCGGGGGCGAAGGGGATGACCCAGCGGATCTGCTTGCTGGGGAATGACTGCGCTGCGGCCTGTCGTGCGATGCCGGCCAATGCCAGGCCGGCGACGCCGGCGCCCAGCAGGCCGCGTCTGTCGATCTTCATGAGCCCCCCTATGTTGTCGTCAGCCCCGCCAGTTGTCCCAGCCACCGCCGTGAGTCTGGTATCGGCCGTCCTGCGGGATGCCCGAATTTGCGCAACCCGCCAGTGTGCCGGCAATGGCGAAGGCCATGACCAGCGTGATCGTCCTGATGAGAGATGTCATGCCGACGACATGGCAGCCGATCACTCGGGTTTCAACAAACCCGACTTCACAAGTGCGCTAACGCCCGCTTCCTGATCCTTCATGTAGGCCGCGAACTCCTCCATCGTCGAGGGCCGCGGCACGGCCCCGAGCTCGACGAGTTTCGCGGCGATGGCGGGATCCTTCAGCGCCGTGACGACGCTGGCGTTCAGGATCGTGAGGATCGGTTTGGACGTCTCGACGCGGGCCAGCACGCCGGCCGTCGTGCCGCCGTCGAACGGCTTGCTGCCGATGTCGGTGAGCGACGGCGTGTCGGGAAGCTGCGCGATGCGATCGGGGCTCATCGCCAGCAGGCCCTTGAGCTTGCCCGACCTGATGTGCGGCAGCGAGGTCGTGAGCTGGTCCATGTAGAGATCGATCTGTCCGCCCATCAGATCGGCGAGGCCGGGGCCCGATCCCTTGTAGGGGATGATGTTGAACTGCACGCCCTCGTTCACCTGCAGGCGCAGGATGGCGATGTGGTTGGTCGTGCCGTTGCCGGCATGGCCGATGGTGACCGTGCCGGGCCTGGCCTTGGCTTCAGCGAGGGCGGCGCGCGCATCGGCGAACCGGCCGTCGGCCTTGCCGACCATGATCATCGGCACGGTGGAGAGCAGGCTGATCGGCGCGAA
The DNA here is from genome assembly GCA_013205335.1 of Rhodospirillales bacterium. Lineage (GTDB taxonomy): Bacteria > Pseudomonadota > Alphaproteobacteria > Reyranellales > Reyranellaceae > Reyranella. Next base: position 11,043 of record JABMNB010000264.1, on the reverse strand, counting down.
CAGCGGCACCAGCGACGGCTTGCCCGCGAGATAGGGCGATATGTACAGCACGCTGAAGCTGCCCATGACGACGGTGTAGCCGTCGGCCGGCGCATTGGCCGCGGCCTCGGAGCCCACGAGACCGCCGGCGCCCGGACGATTGTCGACCAGCACGGTCTGGCCGAGGTTTCGCGACATGCCCTCGCCGACCAGCCGCGACGTGATGTCGTAATTGCCGCCGGCAGCGAACGGCGAGATCCAGCGAATGGGCTTGCTGGGGTAACTCTGCGCCCAGGCGGGCGTGCCGGCGGCAGCCGTCGCCGTCAGGGCGAGTCCGCTCCCCAGCAGAGTGCGTCGCGATACCGTCATTTCGAGAACCTCCCAAGTTCTTCAGACAGATTGCAATTTCGGTCAGTGCACGTCACATCGGAGTTCACCCCATCAATCGCGGAGAGAAACCGGATGCCGGAGCATCAAACCCCGCTCATCGCCGCGATTGCCGCGGGTCTGATGCTCGCCTTCATCTTCGGATTGATCGCGCACAGGCTGCGTATTCAGCCTCTGGTAGGATACCTCGTCGCCGGCGTCCTGGTCGGCCCCTACACGCCGGGCTTCACGGCCGATCCCGCCCTCGCCGCGGAACTCGCCGAGATCGGCGTCATCCTCCTGATGTTCGGCGTCGGCCTGCACTTCTCCCTGAAGGACCTGCTCTCGGTCGCGCGCATTGCCATTCCCGGCGCGATCGGCCAGATCGCCGTCGCCACCCTGATGGGCGCCGGCCTCTCGTGGGCGCTCGGCTGGACGCCGATCGCCGGCTTCGTGTTCGGCCTGGCGCTCTCGGTCGCCAGCACCGTCGTGCTGATCCGCGCCCTGCAGGATCGTCATATCCTCGAGACCCATCGCGGCCGCATCGCCGTGGGCTGGCTGGTGGTCGAGGACCTCGCGATGGTGCTGGCCCTCGTCCTGCTGCCGGCGCTGGCCGTGGCGACGGCGGACAACGGCGTGCCCGCCACCCGCATCGCGTTCACGCTCCTCATCACCCTGGCGAAGGTCTCGATCTTCGTGGCGATCATGCTGATCGTCGGACGCCGGGTCATTCCGTGGCTGATGCACCACACCGCGCGCACCGGATCGCGCGAGCTGTTCCGCCTCGCCGTCTACGCCATCGCCCTGGGCGTCGCCTACGGCGCGGCGCACCTGTTCGGCGTCTCGTTTGCGCTGGGCGCCTTCTTCGCCGGCATGGTGCTGGGCGAGACCGACCTCAGCCAGCGCGCGGCGGAGGAAGCCATCCCGCTGCGCGACGCCTTCGCGGTGCTGTTCTTCGTCTCGGTCGGCATGCTGCTCAACCCGATGGTGTTCGTCGACGCGCCGCTGGCCGTGCTCGGCACCGTCGCCATCATCGTCATCGGCAAGTCGGCCGCCGCCTACCTGATCGTCCGCGCCTTCGGCCGCAGCCGGTCGACCGCCTTCACCGTCTCGGCGAGCCTGGCGCAGATCGGCGAGTTCTCGTTCATCCTGATCGGGCTCGGCATCGACCTCGACATGGTGCCGAAGGAAGCGCGCGACCTCGTGCTGGCCGGCGCCATCGTGTCGATCATGGTCAACCCGTTCGTCTTCACCCTGCTCGAGCGCCTCGGCGGCAACAAGAGCGCCGAGCCGAAGGACACGCCCGACGAACCGTCCACCACCCTCGTGCCGACGACGCTGAGCGGCCATGACATCGTGATCGGCTACGGCCGCGTCGGCTCGCTGATCGGCGCCGGCCTGAGGGGCGACGGCGCCAGGATGATCGTCGTCGAGGCGAGCGATGCCGGAGTAGCCCGGGCCCGCAGCGACGGCGCCGAAGTCTTCGCCGGCAACGCCGCCGAACCGGCGATCATCGCGGCGCTCAATCTCGCCGGCGCGCGGCGCCTCTATGTCACGATTCCGGAGGCGTTCGAGGCCGGGCAGATCGTCCAGCAGGCCCGCGCAGCCAACCCCACTCTCGACATCCTGGCGCGAGCGCATTCGAGCGCGACGGTGGAGCATTTCGAGAAGCTGGGCGCCAACCTCATCGTGTTGGGCGAGACCGAAATTGCCCATCGCATGCTGGAGCGCGGACAGGCGGACACGTCTCCGAGGCCGGCCTACCGGCCCTGACAGGATGCCCCCATCGCGCCCCAATTGAGGCCCATCTCGCTGGGTACTCGTTAGGTGGCCTGCGCAACTGGAGGGTGAAATGTCGTCGCGTCGCACGCTCCTCGGGGTGATGGCCTCGGCCGTCCTCGTCGGCGGCCTGGCGGACGTTTCCCCGGCGGAGGCGCAACCAAACCCGGCGACCGCCATGCGCCTCGGGCTCAAGGGCTACGATCCGGTCGCATATATCATCCTGGGCGCGGCGACGCCGGGCGTCACGAACTACGAGGTTATCTGGGACAGCGTGCGCTACCGCTTCGCCAATGCCCGGCACCGCGACCTGTTCAAGACCGACCCCGATACGTACCTGCCGCAGTTCGGCGGCCAGTGCGCCATGAACATGGCCAACGGCAATCTCCGCGAAGCGGACCCCACGATCTGGACCATCTCCAACGGCCGTCTCTACGTCTTTGCCAGCGCCGCCGGTTCGGAGCGATTTCGGCAGGAAACCGCGGCGAACGCAGCGCGCGCCGCCGCGAACTGGCGGAACCTGAGGAACGCAACGACCCGGTAGGCCACCCGCCTTCGCGTCAGTTCAGTCCGGCCCCGCGCAGGCTGGCCGCGAGCCGCTGCTGCAGCACGGGATCCTGGAAGCGCGTGCCGAAGCTCGCGGCGTCGAGATGCGGGTTCTTGCGTCGCCCTTCCTCCAGCGCCTCGCGCGCCTCGGTCTTGCGGCCCATCTCGGCATAGGCGGCGGCCAGCGGCAGGTCGAGCAGCGGATAGGCCGGGAAACGGGCGCGCACGGTCTCGAGCAGTCGCACCGCGTCGGCGTAGCGGCCGCTCAGCAGATAGGCGATCCCGAGATTGAGTGCAGCCTCCGGACCGATGTTGGGATTGAGGCGGCTGGCAATCTCCGCCGTCGCGATCGACTCCTCGATGCGGCCGGTCCAGAGCAGCACCGCGGCCCGCGCCCGCAGCACCTCGGCGTCGCTGGGGTTGATCTCGAGGGCGCGCTCCGACTCGGCCATCGCCAGGTCGTACTTCCCTGTCGCGGCATAGGCGCGGGCGAGCACACCGTGCGCGAGCACGCTCTCCTCGTCGAGATCGATCGCCTTCTGGGCGTAGCGGATTGCCGTGTCGATGTCCTGCTGAACGAACTCCGACTAACCGAAGGTGGCGCGCTCGAAATGGACGGACGCAAGCTCGGCATAGGCGTCGGCATAGGTGGGCGCCATCGCCATCGCCTTCTCCAGCATCTCGCGCGCCACCCGATTGCCGGACGGTGTCGTCTCCGCCGCCCGGGTGCGGCCACGCAGGAGCATGTCGTAGGCATCGAGATTGTCGGTCGGCTTGCGCAGGGATTGCTGCACGGCGATCTGCTGGAGATTGGTCGCCAGCGTGCCGGCGATCCGGCGGGCGATTCGGTCCTGCACCGCGAAGATGTCGCCCAGGTCGTCGTCATACTGCTCGGACCAGAGCTGCGTGCCGGTCATCGCGTCGCTCAGCTGGACCGTGACGCGCACCCGCGGTCCCATGCGGCGCACCGTGCCACCCACGATGTAGCGGGCCCGGAGCGCGCGGCCGATCTCCTGCGGCGGCAGGTTCCTGTCCCTGAACGGCAGCACCGCGCCGTAGGACAGCACGGTGAGCTGCTTGAAGCGTCCCAGGGCACGCGTGATATCCTCGGTCAGCCCGTCGGAGAAATAGTCCTGGGTGGGATCGCCGCTCTGGTTGGCGAAGACCAGCACCGCGACCGGCAGCCCGGTCTCGGCCGGCAAGGGCGCGGCCGCGCCGAGGTGCCGTCGGCCAGCGCCGCCGGGTCGAGCGTGTAGACGTGGACCGGCCGGTCGATGTTCTTCACCGAGCGGTTGCCAAGGTCGCGGAACGGCAGGGCAAGCTTGTCGCGCACCTGCTCGTAGACGGCGACCGACAGCACGATGGCGCCCGGCTCGGCCACGCCCTGCAAACGCGCGGCGACATTGACCGTGTCGCCGAACACATCGTCGTCGGACGCGATGACGTCGCCCAGGTGCAGGCCGATGCGGAAGGCCTGCCGCCGTTCGGCCGGCACGCCTTCATTGCGCTCCGCCATGCCACGCTGCAGCTCGACGGCGGACCGCACCGCCTCGACGGTGCTGCCGAACTCGACCATCACGCCATCGCCCACCGTCTTCACGATGCGCCCGCCGAACCGTTCGATCACCGGCGCCACCAGCTCCGCCAGATGCGCGCGCAGATCGACGAGGGTGCGTTCCTCGTCGGCGCTCATCATGCGGCTGTAACCGGAGACGTCGGCGAACAGGATGGTCGCCAGCCTGCGGGGGGTGAGGGAGGACGTCATCGGTCTCGTGTCAGCGCCGTATGTGATAAAAGCAGAATTCTTCCGTCATGCTGCTGCTCCCCTGCAGCGGCCACAATATGACGCTCGGACGGTGTTTGCCGCCAGAGCGGTTCGAGAGCGAGATGTCACCGTCCCTGCGCCGCCTTGCCTGCCTGTTCTGCGTCACCCTTGCGACGCCGGCGCTCGCCCAGGGCCCGGCACCGACCGTGCTCGGCTGTACAGGGCCCTTCGCCCGTGACGCCGACGAGCGCAGGCTCGCGCAGGTCTTCGGTGCCGCCAATGTCGAACGGGCCGCCATTCCCGTCGGAGAGGGCAATACGGAGCCGGGAACCGTCATCTTCGCGAAGGATCCGGCCAAGCGCATCGACATCCTCTGGCACGACGCCTATGCCCGCCCCAACGTCGTCATCGTCCGCAACGGGTCGACCTGGCCGGTGGCCGTCACCGGCCTCGACAAGCCGGTCGCGAACGGCGCCAGCCTGGCGGAGATCGAGGCCATGAACGGCAAGCCCTTCGCGCTGACGGGATTCGGCTGGGATCTCGGCGGCTACACGAACGGCTGGGACGGCGGCCGTCTCGAAAAGCCGGTCGGCGGCTGTAACCTCTCGCTGCGCTTCGACCCGGCAAGCGATGCGCCCGGCGATGCCCTCGACAAGGTGACCGGCGACGTCGAGTTCCTGTCGACCGACAGCGCAATGCGTCAAACCAGGCCGGTCGTCATCGAGATCGAACTCGGCTGGCCGCTGTAGCAATCCAGACGTAGACCGCCTTCATCCCAGCTTCGGCATAGCGCGTGCCCTCGGCTGCGCCGCGTGACAGGGGGCCTTCATCAATGAAGCAGTTCCGGATACCGATCACGATGAGCGCGCTGTTGGCGCCAGGCTTGAACGGATGGGCGGCGAGAGTCACTGCCTGCGCTTGAACACGGCGAGCGTGCCGAGCTGGCCGACTTCACTGTAGCGTTGACGCCACGCTGGCGCGCGCTCGTCGAAGAAAGCCTCATCGAAATCGTGCAGAAGGATATAGTCGAAGTTGCCGCGCCAGATTTCCTCATTGAGCTTGCCCTGCTGCAGGGCTCGCAAAGCCGGCACCCGCATCTTTCCGTCCAGGTTCACGACACGATCGGGCAGCATGAAACCGAAGCGCCCCGACTCCATCATGCCGATGCGCGACCCGTCCCACATGAAAGGCGACCGGGCCAGGGCGTAGGCCGATGAACCGAAATAGCCCCGGTACGGCACGCCCCAGGGCTGGACGATCCAGTAGACATTGGACAGAACGGCGGCCACGACGGCAAGGGATGCAAAGCTCGCGAACACCCTGGATGCTTCGAATCGCCTCGCGGCGCCGACAATCACCAGCGAAAGCATGATAACGACCAGAAGCTTCACGGGCCCGAAGTAGCGCTCGTAGAATTGGATCGCGGAGCTGACCAGGGGATAGTAGACGAGCAGCACGACGTTCGATGCGGCAAAGGCCAGCAAAACAAGACGCGTCGGCCTGTCCGCCAACGGAGACCGCGGCCGGAATACGGCAAACGTCAGCCCGATCGTCAGAAGCGCAGCAATCAGCCCACCGACCACCGGAGATTCAGTCAGAAGCATCCTCACGCGGACGAACAGGATGGGAATGAAGGAGACGATGAAGGCGCGAATCGTATCGAGCGGAAGACTGACAGGTCGCAGCGCCGCCGAGGTTGCGACCCCGCTCTGGGGCACGAGCAGCCCGGCCACCCAGTAGCAGTAGGCGATCCAGGGCAACACCAGAGCGCAGGCGATCAGACCGGCGACCATGAGTTCGTACAGCCGCGCAATCGAACGATCCCCGATCAGCAATGCGATCATGACGAACGCGCAGACGAAGACGCCGTCGTTGCGCGCGAGCATGAGGAACCCTGCCGACAGGCCGAATACCAAGGCACGCCGGAAGCTGAGCTTCCGAACCTTGGTTCCGGCGCTGCGCTGGCCGACCAGCAAGAAGAGCAGAAGGGCTGAAATGTAAAGCCCGCTCTCCATGCCGTTCATGTAAAGGTCGTTGAGCTGGCGGTCCCAGAAGAATAAGCCCGCGATCAGCGGTATCGCGAATACGGGAAAGGGCAACCGGGTGGCGCGTTGGACGAACACGACAAGCAGGAAAGCGCCGGCGATCCAGAGCACGTAGCTCGTCACGTAGAGGAGCGAGAATGCGGCGCGATCGGAGCCTGCCAGATAGGCGATGGCGCAGACGAGGCCCCAGAGGGGCTGAATGCCCGACGTCCACTCCACCTCGTCGATGGTGATACCAAATCCGCGGGCGGCGTTACGGGCGATCGTCAAATAGTAATAGGCATCGTCGCCGCCCTCGGCGAACGCAACGGCGAACAGGTCGGACGACATCAGTCGATTGACGCTTTCGGCGCCTTTGAATGCCAGGCACGCGCCGATCAGCGTGAAGAGAAGGACAGGGAGAATCTTTTTCATCTCAAGTGTCGCCTGCCGTAATGCCCGGAGACGAGCATCGGACACTGCGAATACAACCCCACGCAATTCCCTCCTATTGTCACACAAACACTATATACTGTCGCAGTCAATGAATCTGGTTTTCATATATTCGGCGGGCGCGCTGGTCGCAACGATGGCAAACGTTGCAAGCCAGGAGCTGGTCTGGCGCCTGCTCGGCGGCACCGGCCTCTATTATTCCATGATTGCCGGCACGGGTGTCGGCCTGCTGGTCAAGTATGTCTGGGACAAGCGGCTGATCTTTGCCTACCGGCCGGCGTCACGGGCACACGACCTCCTTACTTTCCTGCTGTACGCGGCCATGGGACTCGCAACGACGGCGATATTCTGGGCTGTCGAACTGGCCTTCTGGTACACGTTCCACTCGACGGGCATGCGATACCTCGGCGGCGCGATTGGCCTCGGCATCGGCTACTGGGTGAAGTACCGGCTCGACAAGCGCTTCGTCTTCGGCTCCCAAGCGTAGCTCATGCGACTTCGCTTTTTTCTCGCCGCCGTCGCCCTTCTGGTCGTCGTTTCGGGAATTGCCGTTGCCTGGTGGGCCATTGGATCGCTCGGGATTGTGACTCCCGAGAAGATCGGACAGTGGCTGGCAACGACACGAGGCCACCCGTGGGCGCCCGCCGTCGTCGTGGGAGCGTTCCTGATCGCCGGGGTCGTCGTCTTCCCCATTCACGGGGTCATTCTTGCCACGGCGACCGTGTTCGGCGGCTGGACCGGTTTTGCGTACTCGGCGGTCGGCGTCTTCTTCAGCGGCTGGATCCCCTATTTCGTCGGCGCCTGGCTGGGCAAGGACGCGGTCGCCCGTAACTTCGGCCCCAAGATACAGCCCGTTCTTCGGGTGGCGAAGGAACGCGGCGTACTCGTCGTCGTGGGCTTCCGGATCGTGCCGGCCGCCCCGGGGACGCTCACCAATCTGGCCCTCGGCGCGAGCGGGATCCGGTTCCCGGATTTCATCGTCGGAACGCTTATCGGCATGATGCCGGGACTCATCGTCGTGTCCCTGATGGGCGCCCGCATCATGGCCTTCCTGCAGGCCCCTTCCGTCAGCGGTATCGTCCTGCTGGCCCTCTGCATTGCAGCCTACGGGGCAGTGGTGGTCGGCGCGCAAGTCCTCGTGTCGCGCTGGCGGAAATAGGCGAGCCTATTTGCGGGCGCGCTTTGCCGGCGAGACGGCCGCGCCGTTGTTGATCGCGTCGGCGATGGCGGCGGCGATGCGCCGGTTGCCCTCGGCCGAAACGTGGAAGTTGAAGAAGAACTCGTTCTTACCGAGCTCTTTCATCCCGCGATCAATCGTCTCGTAGGTATCGAGCGTTCCCAGGCCCGCCTTGGTCGCGCAGGCGAGGACCGCGCGGGTCTGGCGGATCTCCTCGACGATCCACGGCGGACGCGGCTGCATTCGCCACACCGGCGGCGCGTAAAGTCCCACCACCAGGGTCGGAACGCCGAGGCCTGACAGTCGCTGCATCAACGGACAGGCGAGCGCCTCGCCGGAACCGCGCGGCAGCACCCGCACACCGGCCGCCTGCCATTCGTAGGGGTCTCCCGCGCGGCGCATGATCGTCTCGAGCAGCGCGGACCAGCCGAAGACATCGCGCAGCACGCGCAGGTGCCAGGGGATCGGGGCATTCTCCGAGACCGGGACGTTGCGCAGAACAAGATTACCGTCGAGCTTGCCTGGGCCAAGTTCGAAGTAAGGCCTCTCCTTGCCCCACAGGCGACGATACTCGCTGCGCTGCAGGTCGTCGGCAATGAAGCCCACGACCAGGAGCCCGGGCTTTTCCTGGGCCACCAGCCGTTCGGCATACAGCACGATCTGGTCGAGGCCGTAGCCCACGACGCCCGCGTTCAGCACCTTGCGCTTGAGGTCGGCCTGCAGCAGCGCGGGCCAGGTCTCGCCGTCCGCGACCTCGGCGCCATAGGTGAAGGAATCGCCGGTTGCCAGGATCGGCGCCAGGATCGGCGCACCTGCCGCTGGCTCCTGCTCGCCCAGCGCGACGCGGAAGCCCCGGGAGTCATGATTGGCCTCGGCCGATCGGAAGTCGGGTCGCGAGACGAAGCCCAACTGCGGATCGAAGGCGAACTGTCCCTGCAACTCGCCTTCGAAGCGCGCCTGTTGCTTCAGCACGAAGTTCGGCCAGCGCGTCAGCCACTCGACGCCCCGATTGAGACGGCTCGCAATCTCAAGACCGCCCAGGGCGATGATGACCGAGAGGGCTACGAGAATGATTCGTCCCAGCCATTCGGCGGCGGGCGAAAGTTGGCGTTTTCCGGAGGCTGATCGCATCGAGTTCCTGTGGCTTCTGCGTCAACTCTTGTCTGTCGTTCTGGCCAGCCATTGCTTCGACGCAAGACCAGCCAGCCACACCTGTAGCCGTTCGGCCGGCCCGGCAAGAGCGCGGCGCACCGGGATATCCCAGGTCCGCGACAGCACGAACGCCGCAAGGACGACAGCTCCGGCGACGGCGAGCACGAACGGGAGAGAGAAAGCGGGTGTGCCCGGGGAGACGATTGCGGGCTGCAAGACGATGACGAGCGGGGTGTGGAGGACGTAAATCGGGTACGACACTTCGCCGAGCCACGAGTAAGCGAGTTGTTCCGCGAGGGTGACGGGATCGACGGTCGCCGACCGGACCAGAACCGTAATCAGCAGCGCCGTGGCGAGGTAAGAGAGTTTTCCGTACGGCAAGGCATAGATCGCGACCAGCACCACGCAGGACAGGACCGGCCAGAACGCCGGCAGGCGCGGCGGAACCCGTTGCCAGAGGCGAAACACCAGGACGCCACCCAGGAAGAAGAAGATCGAGCGGGCCAGGCCGCCCCCGAACGTGCCGAGACTGAATCCTGGCGGGATGAAGTGGAAGTGCACGCTCTGCGCGTAACAGGCGAACGAGATGGCCATGGTGATCAGGATTGCCAGCGTCGAGGGGCGGGCAACGCCGTAGATCCAGTTGACGACCAACTCGTAGAACAGCGACCACGACGGCGGATTGAGGGGAAACATGAAGTCGTCGATGGTGAGCGTTCCGGTGCGCACGGCAAACGGCGCAAAGGTCGGCACGAAGAGCAGCGCCATGACGCCCGCCAGGACGAACCTGTTCCATTCGCGGGGCAGGCTCGGCATGGCGAGCTCGGCCGCGACTCCGAGCACGAGGCACAGCAGATACATCGGATAAAGACGCACCAGCCGGCGCGTCATGAAGGTGCCGGCCGTCATGCCGTCGCGCAGCCGCTGCTCGTAGGTGAAGGAGAGGATGAAGCCGCTCAGGCAGAAGAAGTAGTCGACGGCCACGACGGCGTTCGGAAACAGCGCCGCCGACGACAGGCCGCTCGCCGTGAAGTGATACAGCATGACACAAATGGCCGCCACGCCGCGCGTCGCGTCGAGCGTCAGGAAGCGACGCGTTTGCGAAGTCATTGAACGGTTGAATCATCCCCACCAGCAACCACGCTATCAGCGCGTGTTGTGCTGGGAAAGCGGGTCACGCGGTGTTTCTCGAGCGGTTTGACGAGCCAACCTCTTCCAACGTCGAGCACGCGCCGCTGACGCGGGTCTGGCGCATGTAGCGGCGGTGGCGGTCGGCGTCGTAGCCGCTGCCGGCGTGCAGCAGGCAGCGATTGTCCCACAGCACGACGTCGCCCGGCCGCCAGGCATGGTGATAGATGTTCTCCGGCTGGATCGCTTCTTCGGTCAATTCGTCGATCAGGGCGCGGCCGGCGGCGGCGCTCATGCCCTCGATCTCGCGGACGTGGGAGCCCAGGAACAGGTTCTTCGCCCCGGTCGCCGGGTTGGTCCGCACCAGCCGCTGGCGCACCGGCGGCAGCGAGGCGGCGAGCTCCGGCGACACCGCATCGGGCGCGACCTTCGAGCGCGAATGGACGTAGTCGTGGATGGCGATCAGCGGATCGAGTGCGGCCTTGCGCGCCGGCGACAGCCGCTCGTAGGCGGCGCGCAGCGAGACGAACATGGTGATGCCGCCCTCGCTCGGCGTCTCGTAGGCGCACATGACGGAGAGGAACGCCGGCACCGGTTTGAACGAGGCATCGGAGTGCCACATGTTGTTGCCGGTGAGGAAGATCGTCTTCTTGTGCGAATTGCCCAGCACCGTG
>JABMNB010000263.1 GCA_013205335.1 Rhodospirillales bacterium | reverse complement strand
CACATCGTCCGACGTGCGGCCGGTGAAGGGATGCGCCGACACATCGAGGCGGCCATGATGAAAGTCGAAGCCGATCCGGCGGATCATCTCCTCGCCCAGCCGGCGCTGCGCCTCGACGGGAAACGGGCCGTCGAGCGGCAACGGATCGGGCTGGCTCCTCTGGCGCTCGAGCACGCGCCCCAGCAGGTCGGGCAGAAACCCACGCAGTTCGGCAAAAAGCCCGTCGATGCGCGCCGAACGCCCACCCGGCTCGAACTCGTCGAGCAGCGCGTCGTAGAGCGATGTGTCGAGCGCGGCGGCCTTCGCCTCGCCGACGCGGCGCATGATCGTCAGGACCTCGGTGAGCGTCGGCAGCAACGACTTGAAGTCGGCGTTTTTCCTCGCCGAGCGCCAGGCCAGCTCGCAGGCCGAGCAGGCCCGTGTCCGCGCCTCGACGAGATCGGACGGCAGGGCGCTCTCATGCACCCATGACCGGCGCATCTCGCGCAGGTTCGCATCCTGCCAGGGATCGAGCGATGCCCTGCCCTCTTCGGCACGCGATAGAAGCTCGGGCATTTCCGGCGCGGCGATGATTTCGTGCGCGATGACGCCCAGCGTCGCCAGCTGGTCGGCGCGATCCTCGCTGGCGCCATCCGGCATCATGGTCGAACGATCCCAGTTCAGGATCGCCGAGGCACGGCCCAGGGCGCTCAGCCGCGCGAAGCGGCGCTCCAACTCGGCATAGGGATCGCCGGCGATCACACGGCCTTCCTCCGGCCGTTGATCTCCAGGCGCCCGTTCTCCCAGTGATAGGCCAGATAGACCCCAGCCATCGCCAGCGCGAGCAGGAACCAGGTGATGGCGTACTGGAGATGGTCGTTGGGAATCTCGAGCCGCGTCTGGCCACCCACCGGCACGCCGCCCGGATTGGGCGTGCCATCGGATTCGAGAAAGAACGAATCGAGCCGCGGATCCGGCGCCGCGCCCGCCATCTTGCGCATCAGCGGCACATCGACCTGAAACCACACATTCTTGTCAGGCACGTTCTCGGGTGCGAAGCGCGCCTTGATCTGGGAGCGGCGCACGAGGCCGGTCACTTCGACCCGGCCCGTCGGCTGGCCCGCGGCGCGACCTGCCGGATCTCTCGCCGGTACCCAGCCGCGGTCGAACAGGACGAGACGGCCATCATCGGTCTTGAACGGCACGATGACCTGCAGGCCGACCTTGTTCTTCAGGCTCCGCGCGGCCAGGAAGAATTCGTGGTCGTGCTGGAAGGTACCGGCGAGCTTCACCCGCCCGTATTCGTGCCGCAGCGGATTGCCGCTCAGCAGCTGCTCGAGCGTCATCGGCGGAGCCGCCTGGTTGGTGGTGATGCGATCGAGGATGTCGCCCTTCCATTCGCGGCGCTCCATCTGCCACAGGCCAAGTCCCAGCGAGAGGACCAGGATCGGCAGGGAGATGAGCGTGGGCCAGAGTGCGGGCCGCAACCGGATCATCATGTCTCCTCTATCTTTCGAGTTCGGTCGTGCGATGGGCGAACTGCTGGGCGACCAGCAAAGCCTTGAGGAAGCGCAGCATCCATACGGCCAGCGCAAATGTCAGGGGCAGCCAGATCGCCACGTGCATCCACCACGGCGGCTCGTAGCGGAACTCCACCCAGAAGACGAGCATCATGATGATGGCGCCCAGCCCGAGAATGACGAACACCGCCGGGCCGTCACCGGCATCGTTGCCGCGCAGGTCCAGACCGCACGAGGCGCAGCGATCGACCACCGTCAGCAGGCCGGCGAACAGACGTCCCTTGCCACACCGCGGGCAAGCGCCGCGCAGGGCGACGTCGAATGGCGATTGGCGAGGCCAGTCGGACAAGGATGTCTCCCAAAGACGAACCGCCGGGGAGCACCCGGCGGTTCCAAGATAGTCCGTATCCTTGCGTCAGTGCAGGGCGATCGGCGCCTTGCCGGCGCCCCACCAGTAGATGCAGAAGAACAGGAACAGCCAGACCACGTCGACGAAGTGCCAGTACCAGGCAGCTGCCTCGAACCCGAAATGCTGCTTGGGCTTGAACTGGCCTTTCATGGCCCGGAACAGGCAAACTATCAGGAAGATCGTCCCGACCAGCACGTGGAAGCCGTGGAAGCCCGTCGCCATGAAAAAGGTCGACGTGTAGATGTCCTGGCTGAACGTGAACGGCGCGTGAATGTATTCGTAGGCTTGGACGCCCGTGAAGATCATGCCGAGGAGGACGGTGCACAGCAGGCCGCGGACGGCGTCCTTCTGGTTGCCCTCGATGATGGAGTGATGCGCCCAGGTCGCCGTGGTGCCCGACAGCAGCAGGATCAGCGTGTTCATCAGCGGCAGGTCGAACGGCGCAATGATGCTGATGCCCTTGGGCGGCCAGATGCCGCCGGTGGCTTCGGCGCGGACCGGCATGTTCGGCGCACCGGGAAACAGCGCGGCGTCGAAGAACGCCCAGAAGAAGGCCGCGAAGAACAGCACCTCCGAGGCGATGAACAGGATCATGCCGTAGCGCAGGCCGAGCTGGACCACGGCGGTGTGATAGGTGCGCGACTCGACGAGGACGTCGCTCCACCACCAGTACATCACGCCGATAACCAGCAGCAGACCGGGGGCGAGCGCCCACCAGTGCACCATCTTCATGACGTTCTCGATGCCAGGTCCGAACATGCCCGGATGGAGGCCGAGGGCGAAGCCGAGCGCCAAAATCAGGGCGGCAAGTGATCCCAATGCCGGCCACGGGCTGGGATCGACGAGATGATAGGGATGCTTGGGAGTGCCGTCGGCCATGTTCATCCACCCTTTCCGATATCGTTGCCGGGCAAGCCGCCGAGCAATGTCTTGGCCCGTTCCGTCTTCGCCTCGAAGAATGTGTAAGAGAGCGTGATGGTCCGGATGTTGTCGTAACGCCGATCCTTGTCCAACTCGGGATCGACGAAGAACACCACGGGCATGTCCACCGACTGCCCGGGCAGCAGCAGCTGCTCGGTGAAGCAGAAGCACTGGAGCTTGTTGAACCACGCCCCGGCTTGCTCGGGCGTGACGTTGTAGGTCGAGGTGCCGACCGCCGGGCGCTGCGAGAGGTTGGTCACGCGGTAATGCGCGAGGTACTCCTCGCCCAGCCGGACGGTGACTTCGCGCTGCAGCGGCTGGAAGCGCCACGGAAGGGCCGTATCGACGTTCGAATCGAAGCGCACCTTGACAGTGCGGTCGAGAATGGGCCGATCGCCGGGCTGGGCCACGAGCGGCGTGCCGCCGAAGCCGGTGGTGCGGCAGAACAGGTCGTAAAGCGGTACCGACGCGTAGGCAAATCCGCCCATGCCGGCGGTCATGAGGACCAAGCGTCGGGCGAGCCGCTTGTTCCTGGCGGCGGTATCTGGTGTTTTTTCCGTCATCCCTGCCCCCCCATGCGTACGATCGTCAAGGCGAAGAACATTGCCGCGAGGACCACGAGGAAACCCGCGATGAACAGGTTCTTGCCGCGCTGGCGGCGGTGCATGTCGGTATCGCCAGGGCGACGTTCCTGAGCCATGGCCGCGCTCATCCCGCGATCCGGCGCACGACCAGATCGACCGGCAGGGCCGCGAACAGGACCGCCAGATAGACCAGCGAGTAGCGGAACATCCGCCGCGCGGCACCGAAAGCCGTCTCGTCGTCGGCGGTGCGCCAGACGGACACCGCATGGCCGATGAAGCCGAGGCTGAGCGCCAGCGCGACCGAACCATAGACCCAGCCGACCGCACCGAGCAGAGTGGGCGCCAGGGCGACCGGCAGGAGCAGCAGCGTGTAGATCACCATCTGGCGCTTGGTCTCGCGCGGGCCCGCCACCACCGGCAGCATCGGCACGCCGGCCCGGCGATAGTCTTCGCTGCGATAGAGCGCGAGTGCCCAGAAATGCGGCGGTGTCCAGAGGAAGACCAGCAGGAAGAGTGCGATGCCGACCGCGGAGACATCGGCGGTCACGGCGGCCCAGCCGATCATCGGTGGGAAGGCACCTGCGGCGCCGCCGATCACGATGTTATGCGGCGTGCGGCGCTTCAGCCAGATCGTGTAGACGAACACATAGAACAGGATCGCCGCGGCGAGCAGTGCCGCGGCCACGAAGTTCGTCGCCACCGCCATCAGCAGCACCGAGAAGATCGACAGCAGCACGCCGAGGCCGAGCGCATCGTCCGGCGCGACGCGCCCGGCCGGTAGCGGGCGGTTGCGCGTCCGGGCCATCAGGGCATCGAGGTCGCGCTCGTACCACATGTTGATGGCACCGGCCGCCCCCGAGCCCAGGGCGATCGCCAGCACCGCCAGCACCGCGGTGAACGGATGAACATGCGCCGGAGCGATGACCAGGCCGATCCAGCCGGTGAAGACCACCAGGGACATGACGCGCGGCTTCAGCAAGTCGATGTAGTCACGCACGCGTGCGGGCGCGACGGCGCTCTCGATGCTTCCCGTGAAAGTGTGCGCGGTGTCGCTCATGTGCCTTTCAAGGCGAAGGCGCCTTTTTGGGGCGCCTCCGCTCCGTTAGTGATGCGCCGTCGGCGAAATGTGCGGCAGTTCCTCGAAGGTGTGGAACGGCGGCGGCGACGCGACGGTCCATTCAAGCGTCGTGGCTCCCTCGCCCCAGTAGTTGGCG
Organism: Rhodospirillales bacterium; assembly: GCA_013205335.1. Classification (GTDB taxonomy): domain Bacteria; phylum Pseudomonadota; class Alphaproteobacteria; order Reyranellales; family Reyranellaceae; genus Reyranella. The sequence goes on along the minus strand of JABMNB010000263.1, from coordinate 1,148 downwards.
CCGACCCGTCGGCCATACATCAGCGTGCCGAAGACCACGAAGACCAGCCAGAACAGGGTCGCGCCGAACGACAGGAACGCGCCGATCGAGGACAGGTAGTTCCAGTGCGACATCGCGTCGGGATAGTCGACGTAGTGGCGCGGCATGCCGGCCAGACCCGAGAAGTGCATCGGGAAGAACGTCAGGTTGACGGCGACGAACGTGACCCAGAAGTGGATCTGCGCCGCCCATTCCGGATACTGCCGGCCCGACATCTTGCCGATCCAGTAGTAGAAGCCGGCGAACATGCCGAACACCGCACCGAGCGACAGCACATAGTGGAAGTGCGCGATCACGTAGTAGGTGTTGTGCAGCGAGTAGTCGACGCCGGCATTGGCCAGCACCACACCGGTCACGCCGCCGACGGTGAACAGGAAGATGAATCCGATCGCCCACAGCAACGGGATCGTGAGACGGATCGAGCCTCCCCACATGGTGGCGATCCACGAGAAGATCTTCACGCCGGTCGGCACCGCGATCACCATGGTCGCGGCCACGAAGTAGGCACGCGTGTCGACGTCCATGCCGACGGTATACATGTGGTGCGCCCACACGACGAAGCCGACGACGCCGATCGCCACCATCGCGTAAGCCATCCCCAGATAGCCGAAGATCGGCTTCCTCGCGAAGGTCGAGATGATGTGGCTGATGATGCCGAACGCCGGCAGGATCATGATGTAGACTTCGGGATGGCCGAAGAACCAAAAAAGGTTCAGGAACAGCGTCGGATCGCCGCCGCCCTCGGCCTTGAAGAACGAGGTGCCGAAGTTGCGGTCGGTCAGCAGCATCGTGATGGCGCCGGCGAGAACCGGCAGCGCCAGCAGCAGCAGGAACGCCGTGACCAGGATCGACCAGGCGAACAGCGGCATGCGGTGCAGCGTCATGCCCGGCGCGCGCATGTTGAGGATGGTCGTGATGAAGTTGATCGCACCCAGGATCGACGAGGCGCCCGCGATGTGCAGCGAGAAGATCGCGAGATCCATGCCGGCGCCCTGGTTGATCGTGAGCGGCGGATAGATTGTCCAGCCGGTGCCCACGCCACCGCCGATCAGCGCCGACATCAGCAGCAGGATGAAGGCCGGCGGCAGGAGCCAGAAGCTGATGTTGTT
>JABMNB010000262.1 GCA_013205335.1 Rhodospirillales bacterium | reverse complement strand
GGGCAGCGGCGGCGATCCATACCGATTTCGAGAAAGGTTTCATCCGCGCCGAGGTCATTGCCTACGACGACTTCATCGCTGCCAAGGGCGAGCAGGGGGCAAAGGAAGCCGGCAAGATGCGTCTGGAAGGCAAGGATTACATCGTCAAGGACGGCGACGTGATGCATTTCCGCTTCAACGTCTGAGCAAAATCCCGACCTTTACAGGTATATACTGTTTGGACGATATTAAAATCGTCATAAAGCGATATATTTACAATATCGCCTTAATGCGATAACATGCGCCAATGGACTACCCGATTCGTTTCCCAGACCAGATCAGGCAACAACTGCGCGCGCTGCGCAAGACCAAGGGCCTGACCCAGACGCAGCTTGGCAAGTTGCTGGGCATTGGACAGGTTCGCATTGCTGAAATCGAGCGGGACCCCTCGGTTGTGAGTGCCGCGCAACTGTTCAGGCTGCTCACCGCACTGGACGCACACATCGTGCTGCGTGATTCTCGGGCTGACGACGCAACCAAGCCGGACACGACGCCTAAAGGCTCCTGGTGAGCACCGAGCTCAACGTCTGGATGAACGGCGAACTGGTCGGGGTGTGGTCTCGGACCCGCACGGGGGGCCATCGCCTGACCTATGAGGAAACCTGGCTGCGTTCCCCACGGCGGCGCTCGCTTTCGCTGTCACTCCCCATCGGCCCGTCACGCGAGATTACCGGAGCGCCAGTATCGAGCTACTTCGAGAATCTGCTGCCCGAAAACAACAACATCCGTCGTCGGCTCAGCGCGCGCTTTCGCACCCGTGGCACCGAAGCGTTTGAACTGCTGACTGCCATCGGGCGCGATTGCGTAGGCGCCGTTCAACTGCTGCCTCCGGAGACTGCTCCAGAAGGATTCGACCGGGTTGACGGTGTGCCGGTCAACGATGTCGAAGTCGAGCGTCTTCTTCGCAGCGTCACCGCCGAACCATTGCCCGGCACGAGCGAAGACCCCGATGAGTTTCGCATTTCGATAGCGGGCGCCCAGGAAAAGACGGCCCTGCTGTGCCAGCACGGAAAGTGGTTCCGCCCAAGGGGCACAACCCCGACGACTCACATATTGAAGTTGCCGCTCGGCGTGGTCGGGGGAGGGCTGCAGCTCGACATGTCGGAGTCGGTCGAGAATGAATGGCTTTGCGCGGGGATTCTTCGCGAGCTTGGCTTTTCGGTAGCGAAAACCGAAATGGCGGTCTTTGGCGCGCAGAAGGTGCTTGTCGTCGAGCGCTTCGATCGCCAGTGGATGGACGAGCGATGGATCGCGAGGCTGCCCCAGGAAGATTTTTGCCAGGCTCTCGCGGTACCGCCTGACCGAAAATACGAATCCGACGGCGGCCCCGGAATAGAAGACGTGTTGAAAGTGCTCTCCGGTAGCGCCTCTCCCAACGCGGACCGCGAGCAGTTCCTGTTGGTGCAACTCGCCTTCTGGCTGCTGGCCGCCACAGATGGGCACGCGAAGAACTTCTCCGTCTTCCTCAACGCAGGTGACAGCTATCGCCTGACGCCGCTCTACGACGTGCTCTCGGCTTGGCCCGCCATCGGTCATGGTGCCAATTCACTTTCCCCGCAGAAAGCGCGGCTGGCGATGGGCCTGCGTGCCAAGAACATGCATTACAGGCTGGGGGAAATTCGCGCCCGCCACTATCGCGAGCTGGCCGACAAGAGCGGCGTACCGACTGTGTGGGACAAGATGCAGTCGTTGATCGAAAATATCCCGCCATCGCTCGCAGCGGTGGAAAAACGCCTCGCATCGGACTTCCCCCGGATTCTGTGGGAGCGAGTTTCAAAAGGCATGCTCTCCCAGGTGGACGTTTTCAAGAATGAGAATCTTCGGGTCCGAGATCCGAAATGAGGTGGTTCCCGTGAGTGGAAATACGGCGCAGAGCCAGATAGCGAAAGGTTTCGCCCTTGTTCTCACCCCCCACGGTCACCTTCTCCTGGAGCGTGGTGACGAGAGGGCGCCTCTCGAACCCGATGTCGCCCTGCAATTGCAAGAGTCCTTCGACCGGGGAACGGGACATGGTCTGTTGACGCTGGGTGCGGCGCTCGTCGGCGTGCCGCTGCCTCCGGCATTCGGCTACTGGCGCGATCTTGCCGCTCGCCATGTGACAGCAGTCTGCGCCTTGGCCGATTCCGTCACGCCCGGCAAGCAGCTACGCGTCCCGCCGCCACCGCGCGAAGTGCTCGAGACCTTGGCCGCGGCTGTGCCGCCTATGAAGGGCGCTGAGTACGCCAGCATAGAAGTGCTGATCGCCCTCTGGGACGAAATCGAGGCCGCTTTCCGGGCTGAGCTTGCCGACTCGAAATTGTCGGTGCAGGACTTCCTCAAGGCCCGGAACGCCGCCTGGAATCTGGTCGGTCGGGTTCACTTCAACCTGGCGGAAAACCGCAGGGACGAGGAAGCACCGTTCGCGTTCCTCGCAACCTACACACCTCGCCTTTCCGCACAGGCCCGTGCGCAGCACCTGCCGCTCGGCGAGGCGTTGCGGGAATACGCAGGCGCCGCCAATCGCGAAAAACTGCTGTCTCTGCTGCTGCCGGTGCAGCGCGCCGCCGAAAAGTGCACTTGGCTCAAGGCCATGGTCGACGCCGGCGAGATTTTCCACCCGCTGCGCTGGTCGCCGCAGGAGGCATTCCGGCTGCTCACCGATCTGCCGCTGCTCGAATCCGCCGGCGTCGTGATTCGCGTGCCCGGGACCTGGCGCGGCCGCCGGCCGCCGCGTCCTCAAGTGAGCGCTACGGTCGGCGCTCAGCCGCCGGCCGGAATTGGCCTGGACGCGTTGCTCGACTTTCGCATGCAAGTAACACTGGACGGAGAAACGCTCACACCGGCGGAAATCAAACGCCTGCTGTCCGGATCCGACGGACTCGCACTCATACGCGGGCGGTGGGTGGAGCTCGATCGGGGCAAGCTCGAGCGCCTGCTGGAACGATTCCAAGGCATCGAGCGTAGCGCCGCCGATGGCGAACTCGGTTTTGCCGAAGCGATGCGCCTGCTCGCGGGCGCGTCCGTGGGAACGCAAGCACCCGCCGCTGGCGAGGAGAGAGATTGGGTCAATGTCGTCGCCGGCCCCTGGCTTGCGGAAACGCTCAAGCAGTTGCGCAGCCCCGAAGGTCTCTCCCGCATCGATCCGGGACGCGGCCTGAAAACACAGCTTCGACCGTACCAGGAAGCTGGTGTGCGCTGGCTTTATTTGCTCAATAAGCTCGGACTCGGGGCCTGCCTTGCGGATGACATGGGGCTGGGCAAGACGATACAGGTGCTTTCGCTGCTGCTCGTGCTTGGTCGTGAACGCGATCCTGAACGACGCACGAGCCTGCTGGTGGCGCCGGCGTCGCTGCTCGCCAATTGGGCGGCGGAGATCGAGCGCTTCGCGCCGGAGTTGAAGGTGTTGATCGCACACCCATCGGCCGTGCCCATGGCCGAGCTCAAGACCCTGGCGCGTGATCGCATCGATTCCGTGGACCTCGTCATCACGAGCTACGGTTCCCTGCAGCGATTACCTTGGGCCACGACCACTCCCTGGCGCCTTGCCGTGATCGACGAGGCACAGGCGATCAAGAATCCGGGCGCGAAACAAACACGTGCCGCAAAGCAACTCAACGCGCGCGTGCGCATCGCGCTGACCGGCACGCCGATCGAGAACCGCGTGTCCGATCTCTGGTCGATTTTCGACTTCGTCAACCCGGGACTGCTGGGCAGCGCCAAGGCATTCACCGACTTCACCAAGCGGCTGGTGGATCGCGGAGAAGATGCCTATGCGCCTCTGCGCGAGCTGGTGCGACCCTACATCCTGCGGCGGCTCAAGACCGACAAGACGGTCATCGCCGATTTGCCCGAGAAGACCGAGATGGCCGCGTACTGTTCGCTCAGCCGCAAGCAGGCCGCGCTCTACCAGCAGTCGGTGGAGGAACTTGCAAGCCGGCTCGATCAGACCGACGGCATGCAGCGCAGGGGACTCGTGCTCGCGTATCTGATGCGTTTCAAGCAGATCTGCAACCATCCGTCGCAGTGGCTGGGCGACGGTGCCTGGGGGGAAGTCGACAGCGGCAAACTCGCGCGCTTGCGCGAGATTGCGGAGGTCATCGCGGCGCGGCAGGAGAAGGTCCTGGTGTTCACCCAGTTCCGGGAAGCGACGGGCCCGCTGACAGCGTTCCTCGGATCCGTTTTCGGCCGTGCCGGGCTGATGCTGCACGGGGAGACGGCGGTACGCAAGCGCCAGAACCTGGTGCGGCAGTTTCAGGAGGATGAGACGATCCCCTTTTTCGTCCTTTCACTCAAGGCAGGTGGTGCCGGTCTCAACCTGACAGCTGCTGCTCATGTGATTCACTTTGACCGCTGGTGGAACCCCGCCGTGGAGAACCAGGCCACCGATCGTGCTTTTAGAATCGGGCAGAAGAAGAACGTGCTGGTGCACAAATTTATTTGCCGCGGCACGGTGGAGGACAAGATCGACAAGCTGATCGAGTCCAAGCAGGCACTCGCGCGCGATTTTCTCGAGGGCGGCGCGGAACTGCAGTTGACGGAATTGAAGGACGACGAGTTGCTCGACCTCGTCAAGATGGACATACGCGCGGCGGCGCTGGAGGCATGACCGATGTTCTATGGGTGGAAACCATACGTTCCCGTCGCCGAGCGGCGGCGGCAGGCCGAGCGTGAGGCGGCCAAGATCAGGAAAAAGGGTGGCAACCTCACGCCTGTGGTTCTGACGGGGAATATCATCGCGCGGACGTTCTGGGGTAAAGCCTGGTGCGAGAATCTCGAGCGCTACAGCGATTACTCGAACCGTCTGCCGCGAGGGCGCACCTATGTGCGCAATGGCTCGGTGATCGATCTGAGGATTGAGGCGGGCGAGGTAAAAGCGCTGGTGAGCGGTTCCAGCATCTACAAGGTGAGCGCAAAGATTTCGGCGCTTGCGCCGGCGCGCTGGAAGGCTCTATGCAGCGACTGTTCCGGTGCCATCGATTCACTGGTGGAGCTGCTGCAAGCGCGTTTTTCGCACGGCGTGATGGAACGCATGTGCCGGCAGCAGACTGGATTGTTCCCCTCGCCGAAGGAGATCAGATTCACCTGCTCATGCCCCGACAGGGCCTCCATGTGCAAGCACGTCGCAGCCGTGTTCTACGGAATCGGGGCGCGCCTCGATCAGAAACCGGAATTGCTGTTCGAATTGCGCAAGGTCGATCACACCGCCTTGATAGCGACGGCCGGAGCCGATCTGACGCTGGGCGGCAAGGGGCCGGCCGCTGGCAGGGTCCTCGCCGATCCGGGTCTCGCCGAGATATTCGGCATCGAGTTTGCGGGACCTGCGCAAGGGGCCGCGAGTCTGAAGCCCAAACGCAGGGCGCAAGAGATCTCTGAAGGGAGCGTTCAAGACAAAGTAAAACGCAAGAGCGACGCGCCACCGCGTACGAGACCGACACCACCGGCGAAGAAGGGCGGCGGCAGTACAGCAGGCAAGAAATCAAAGGGAGTCGTGGCCGTACGATCCGGGGGCGCTGGTGCAGGGCATGAGGGCGCTCAACTCAAACGACCCAGAGTTTCCAAAATTGTTGATCGGTAGCGGAAGTAGCACGAGTAGCAAGGGGTGCCGGGTCGGAAAATTGATCGTTTGGTCTCGGGATGGGGTAATCCCGCCATGATTCCGAAGGCTACATAGAGCGTCCGCGGAAGCGGCAATATCTATCGAGACTTTGATGTCCCGATTGCCGACGTTCGCCAGTTGAAGGCGGCCCTGGCGGCAAGGATCATCAAGACGCTCGACAAGAAGGGCCACAGCGTAAGGAAGGCGCAGAGCCTTACCGGGATTGGTGCCGGAGATTTCTCGCGCGTCCGCAACGCGGATTTCCGGCGCATCAGCGTCGAGCGCCTCATGGCGATGATCAACGGGCTCGGCTGACGCGTGGAAGTTGCGGTGACGCTACGATGTGCGGAGCCAAGGCACGCGGCGGCGGTGGCCTGAGCCATGAAAAGCGGGTATGAAAGCGGATACAAGACGCGTTGCTGTGATGAAATTGCGAGCAGCGGCGCGGTGTTACCGGCGCAATTGCCGTTCAACGTCTGAGCCGGGCCAGCCGCCTGTTTTGCAATCGAAAGTTAAGGTCTATACTCTTGGTTATCGCATGGTGGCCTACAAGGAGTCGGACTATGGTTAAACGATCTCTGTTGCGTACAGTCTGCGGCTTTGCTGCCGCCCTTCTGGTTGCCGGTTGCGCCGGTGTCGGGGGTAATCATCGCGGTGGTGTCGATGTGGACAGCATGCTCAATGCCATTTCCCAGGACGACGTCGCCTATATCCAGGCAGCCGTTGGTCGCGGACTCAACGTCAACCAGAGTATCGAGGCCCCAGGCTATTCAAGCGGTGCTCCGATGATCGCACTGGCTGCACGGGCCGCTTCCATCCGCACTTTGCGTTATCTGATCGCCGCAGGGTCCGACGTCAATGCCCGCACACCGGTCAAAGAAACCCCGCTGATGCTGGCCGCCTATTTCCGTGAGGAGGGCGAGTCATCGGTGGATCGCCATGACGAGGCGGTACGGATACTACTGGCCGCCGGGGCCCATCTTGAGAACCCCTATAACTACACGCCTCTGGCCTATGCGGCATACAACGACCGTCAGTTTGCGATGCGGTATCTGATCGAGCGCGGCGCACGGCTGGATGCAGATGCTGTCAACCGGCTGGCGTATGTCAATACGCCGTTGATCATGGCAACCATCCAGGGTCATCGCGAAGCGGTACGCACGCTGTTGCGTGCGGGCGCCGATCCGCTGGTGCGCGTGCATGGCGGCAACACGGCACGTGAATTCGCATTGAAATACCGGCATACCCACATTGAGCCGCTGCTGGCCTGTGCAGAACGGCTTCTGCCGGGCTTCAGCTTTATCGAGCGCTGCGACAATCCCCGCGTCGCGTCTCGTCAATAGTCGTTCATAAGCCCGCCGTTAGTCGCCTGCGGGCCGGGGCCGCAGGCTGATGATCAGCGC
>JABMNB010000261.1 GCA_013205335.1 Rhodospirillales bacterium | reverse complement strand
TGTGCTGGATGTTCTTCCTCAAGATCATCGACGACCAGGACCAGGAGCTGGAGCTCACGAAGGACGGCTATCGCTCGCCAATCCCGAAGAATCTGCAATGGCGGAGCTGGGCGGCGGACCCCGAGGGCATCACGGGCGAGACGCTGCTCGCCTTCATCAACGACGAGCTGTTCCCGGCGCTGAAGGAACTGCCGGCCTCGACCCGGCTGGGTGACCGACGCCGCGTCGTCAGGGACGTGTTCGAGGACGCCAACAACTACATGAAGTCCGGCCAACTGATGCGACAGGTGGTCAACCGGATCAACGAGATCGACTTCAACGATCTCAGCGAGCGCCAGCATTTTGGCGACATCTACGAGCAGATTCTCACCGACCTGCAATCGGCCGGTAACGCGGGCGAGTATTACACCCCACGCGCTGTCACCGCCTTCATGGTGGACCGCATCGACCCGCACCCGGGCGAAATCCTGTTCGACCCGGCCTGCGGCACCGGCGGCTTTCTCACCTGCTCCATCCGTCACATGCGCGACCGCTACGTGAAGAAGCCCGCGCAGGAGGCGGCCATGCAGGCGGGCATGCGGGCGGTGGAGAAGAAGCAGCTTCCGCACATGCTCTGCGTCACGAACATGCTGCTGCACGGCATCGAGGACCCAAGCTTCGTGCGCCACGACAACACGCTGGCGCGACCCTATATCAGCTACACGCAGTCCGACCGCGTAGACATCGTGCTGACCAATCCGCCCTTCGGCGGGCGCGAAGAGGACGGCATCGAGTCCAACTTCCCGGTGCATTTCCGCACCAAGGAAACGGCCGATCTGTTCCTGGCTCTCATCGTGCGCCTGCTCAAGAAGGACGGACGTGCCGCGGTGGTGCTGCCCGACGGCACGCTGTTCGGCGAAGGCGTTAAAACACGATTGAAGGAACACCTGATGGAGGAGTGCAACCTCCACACCATCGTTCGTCTGCCTAATTCCGTGTTCAAGCCCTATGCGTCGATCGGCACCAACCTCCTATTCTTCGAGAAAGGCGAGCCGACCAAGGACATATGGTTCTACGAGCACCGCGTGCCCCATGGCCAGAAGGCCTATTCGATGACCAAGCCAATCCGCTTCGAGCATCTGCAAGGCTGCATCGACTGGTGGGGCGGCAAGACCCGCAAGGGGCGCGAGGAAACGCCCCAGGCCTGGAAGGTGACCGCTGAGGAGGTGAAAGCACGCGGCTACAACCTCGATATCAAGAACCCACATACCGTGGCCGACAACCACGGCGACCCGGAGGTACTGCTCGCCGAACTGACCGCCGCCGAGGCCCAGACCGCGAGCTTGCGCGACCAGTTGAAGGCCATCCTCGCCGAGGCGCTGGCGCGATGAATGCCGAACGACTGCTCGCGCGCTACGAGCGAATTGCCGACGCGCCGGACACGATCGGCCGGCTACGCCGCTTCCTTCTCGATCTGGCAGTGCGCGGGAAGCTCGTGCCGCAGGACCCGAAGGATGAGCCGGCGTCGGAGTTGCTGAAGCGGATTGCGGCGGAGAAGGCGCGGCTGGTGAAGGCGGGGGAGATCAGAAAGCCGAAGTCGCTTCCCAACGTGGAAGAACCGCCGTTCAATTTACCACAGAACTGGCGTTGGACACCCATCCGCGAAGTGACGAGCGATAGAGGGCAGAAAGTCCCACAATCGACGTTTACCTATATCGACGTGACGGCCCTCGACAAGGAGGCCGGCGTTGTCGCTGACCCGAAAGTGTTGGAGGCCAGCGAGGCCCCAAGCCGGGCGCGCAAGATCACATATAAGGGCGACGTGATCTATTCATGCGTTCGCCCATACCTGTTGAACGTCGCCGTCATTGAGACCGATTTCGACCCGCAGCCGATTGCGAGTACTGCCTTCGCAATCCTCAACGGGCACGGCCTTGTGATGCCGCGCTATCTTTGGATCGTGCTTCGCAGTCCGTTCATGGTCGAGTGCGTCGAGAAGAATCAGCGCGGGCAAGCTTATCCGGCGATCAACGACGCGGACTTCGCGGTTCTACCCTTTCCCCTCCCACCCCTCGCCGAGCAGCACCCCATCGTCGCCAAGGTCGATGAGTTGATGGCTCTGTG
>JABMNB010000260.1 GCA_013205335.1 Rhodospirillales bacterium | reverse complement strand
CAACTCGGTCGTGAAGCGGACGGAACTTCATGTGTCTTCCTCCAGTGAACTGTTGACCCTGCGCGACCTGACGGCCGCAGCAAAAGGACTGCTGTCAGCACTCTCAGAGAGTGAGTGCCAATGGCGCACGGGATTTAGGGTTGTCGGCTGCGTGAGTCAAGGCAGCCGGTAAAAGGTTCCCAAAGCAGCTTCGCATCGGCAGCAATCCTCGAGGAGTGATGCCAACTACCTGATATGGAAAGATTTTTTCTGATTTCCTTGTGCCAGCGCGCGGCCATTCCTACACGCGCACCGTGTCAAGGAGAGGCCAAATGGACCGCAGTTTTGTTGCGCCGCTCAAGGACTTTCGCATCACGACAACCGAAATCCTTTGCTGGATGCCCGATCACCGGCACGTCCTGCAGAGTTTTGACTGGCAGAATCTGCACTTGGCCCCCCCGCTTTCCCGCCCTCACGAGGTTCCTCAATTTCTGGCAGCCCAATCTCGACCGCAAGGTCCACAGTGTGCGCGTGGCCAACGCCCAGCTCGTCAAGCCGGCCGAGTTCCGCTTCTCCTGCGCGCTATACGCGCTGCATTGACCGGCACGCCGCGTCATATTCGGCGGCGGTCCGCTCGACCAGCGCCGCCACCGAGGGCACGTCGTCGACGCCGGATACCGCATGGCCGGCGCTCCAGATGTCCTTCCAGCGCCTGGCGTCGGGTCGATCGCGCTCGGCGGCGTTGATGTCCTTGGCGATGTCGATGCCGCCGCGCACCGGCAGGTTGTCGGGATCGAGTCCGGCCGCTTCGATCGACGGCCGCAGCATGTTGGTCTCCAGTCCGGTGAAGGCCCGCGTCAGCAGCACGTCGTCGAGCCGGCTCGACACCAGCATCTGCTTGTAGGCGTCCTTCGCCAGGCTCTCGCGCGTGGCGATGAACCTGGTGCCCATGTAGGCAAGATCGCAGCCCAGAACCTGTGCCGCCGCGATCGCATGACCATCCGCCATGCCGCCCGCCATCACCACGATGCCATTCCAGAACTTCCGCACCGCGCGCACGAAGGCGAAGGGATTGGCCCAGCCGGTCTGTCCGCCGGCGCCGGCCGTCAAGAGCACCAGCCCGTCGACCCCCGCCGCCACTGCCTTCTCGGCGTGCCGCACCGACGCCACGTCGGCCAGCACGAGGCAGCCCGCGTCCTTGAGCGGCCCCATCACCGGCTCGGGCGAACCCACCGACGTGATCACGATCTCTGCCTTGTGCCGCAGCACGGCAGCGAGATCCTCGGGTACGCGGGCATTGGAGCGATGCACGATCAGGTTGGGGCACCAGGGCGCGGGGGCGCGGCCGTTGGCATCGGCTGCGCGCTTTGCGTCGTCGGTCATGCCGGCCAGCCAGACGTCGAGTTCCTCGACGGTGCGGCAGTTGGCGGTCGGGAACGAGCCCACGACCCCGGCGCGGCAGGCCGCCGTCACGAGCGCAGGTCCGGAGACCAGGAACATCGGCGCCGCGATCAACGGCAGGCGGAGACGGTTGCGAAGAGAGGGGGGCAAGGACATGGCGCGAGCTTAGCTCAGCGCGAGACGGCACCGAAGATCGCCGTTTGGAGATCGCCGTCGGACCGCCACGCAAAAGCGCGGCGGTCCGCGAAGCGTCGGGACAAATCAGGCCGCGGCCGAGAGGCCTTCCTGCTCCAGCACGCGCTTCACGGCCGGACGGGCCTTCATGCGCTCGTAGTGGGCGGCGACGTTCTTGGGCAGCTGCATTTTCATGCGGCCGGCCGCCCAGAAGGACACGTAGAAGAGCGCGGCATCGGCCACCGAGAAGGTGCCGGCGAGGTATTCCTTGCCTTCCAGCGCCTTGTCCATGAGCGCGAGACCCTTCTCCATGATCTCCTTGCCGCGCGCCTTGACCTTGTCGTGATCGGCTTCGGTCGGCGCGAAATTGGCCGGCCGGAACATGCGGCTGAAGCCCTGCATGTGCATGGTCGACACCGCGTAGTCCATCGCCTCGAGAGCCTGCGCTTCACCATCGGCGTCGGACGGCAGCAGGCCGCTCTCCGGGTTCTTGCGCGCGAGCCACACGGCGATCGCGGGGAACTCGGTCAACACCGAACCACCGTCGCGCACCAGAGTCGGCACCTTCGACTTCGGGTTGAGGTTCACGAAGTCCGGACCGTACTGTTCCTGCTTGGCGCCGTCGATCTTGTGGGCACCTCGAAGAATGGGCCTGTCATCGACCTGCTGTCCATGGCACCGGACGTTTCGTGGGTTCGGCGTGGCTTGGTGAACGCCATCAGCGGCTTTTTGCCTCCTGACGCTCAGGTTG
>JABMNB010000259.1 GCA_013205335.1 Rhodospirillales bacterium | reverse complement strand
TCATAGCCTCTTGTTTTAGCTGCATTCATTTCGAGTCAGACTCTGAGAGGAATCACATCGTGACAATTACATCGTGACACTGCACGTGAAGCCGGCTCGTCGCCTCGCCCCGCCCGCTTCCTGAGGCAAATGGCCGACGGCAAGACCGGCTACGAGGCGGCCATTCGTCCCCCACGATGACCACGGCCCCCCGACTTCTCGCCGGTGCATCTGCCGTCAATGGTTCATCCCTCGGGCTTTTCGAGAACAGGTGCGCCGCTGCCCGGGGGCAGCGATACTGCCCAAGCCGCTTCCGATGGCAGATCGATCACGACGACAAAGCGCCATCGGCCCTGGCCATCGCGGGCATCGGGAGGAGAAAATCATGCAGGCGATGGTACTGAACAAGATCGGAGGCGCTCTCCAATGGACGGAACTTGCCGATCGTCGCCCCGGGGCCGGTGAGATTCGCGTCAAGGTGACCGCTTGCGGTGTCTGTCGCACGGACCTGCACGTCGTCGATGGCGAGCTGCCTCATCCGCGGGTGCCAATCATCCCGGGCCACGAAATCGTCGGCCGAATCGACCTGGTAGGGCCGGGCGTCGAAGGTCTTCGCGTCGGCGACCGTGTCGGTATTCCCTGGCTCGGTCACACTTGCGGTGTTTGCCCATATTGCACCGAACAGCATGAGAATCTGTGCGACTACCCGGTTTTCACCGGCTTCACGCGCGATGGCGGCTTTGCGACGGCAACGATCGCCGATGCGCGCTTTGCGTTCCCGCTCGGAGAGACCGGTAGCGATGTATCGCTTGCCCCGTTGCTCTGCGCCGGATTGATCGGATGGCGTTCTTTGGTCATGGCCGGTGGCGGGAAGAAGCTGGGACTTTACGGCTTTGGCGCCGCGGCCCACATCCTGGCACAATTTGCCCACTGGCAAGGACGCTCGGTGTTTGCCTTTACGCGACCGGGAGACGTGGCTGGCCAGGCCTTCGCCCGCCAACTCGGGGCGTCCTGGGCGGGAGGGTCCGACGAGAGGCCGCCGGAGCCGCTCGACGCCGCGATCATCTTTGCCGCAGTCGGCGAGCTGGTGCCCCTGGCGCTGAAGGCGGTTCGCAAGGGCGGGCGGGTCGTTTGTGCCGGTATCCACATGAGCGACATCCCGAGCTTCCCCTACGGCCTGCTTTGGGAGGAACGCCAGCTGGTATCGGTCGCCAATCTCACGCGCCAGGACGCCATCGACTTTCTACGGCTGGCACCGCGGGCGGGCATCGTGACGAGGACGACGGTCTATCCGCTCGGACAGGCGAACGAGGCCATGGCCGATCTTCGCGCCGGCCGGTTCGAAGGCGCCGCGGTCCTCGTGCCATAGCCGGCGAAGGTGGCTGCGGCATCTGTGTCGACGCCACGTTTCTTGCGGAACCTCCGCCGGCAGGCGCGTTGGAGCGGGCGCCAATCATTCACTTCGATCAGCTTTCACCAGCACATCGCAGATCATGGGCGGCGGCATCGCGGCGGGACAAATTGACGGGATGGCCAAGAAGGTCGACATGACAGGCGATTGATTTCACGCGAGCACGGGTTAACGGCGCGCCGGCCTAAGCGATGCGCGTGGCGATACTTGATTGAAGTCAAAGCGCGGCCCCGACACGGGCGCTATGAACTCATTTCACAACACATGGTCAATATGACGGCCAAAGCCGCTCTCGGCTCCCTGTGGATTTGGCGATGGCGGCTCCTGGCCGGTGTTGGGCTGATCGCCTTGCTGGCGACTCTCGGCCCGACCCTGCTGCTCGGTCCCGTGGCCGCGGTCGAAGCGGCAGCACGTCGTGACATCGTCCAGACGGTGGTCGCCGTGGGACATGTCGAATCCCGGTATCGCGTCGACATAGGGGCCCAGCTGACCGGAGTGGTCGCCAGCGTGCCCGTCGAGGAAGGCCAGGCCGTCAGGGAAGGCGAACTGCTGATCCTCCTCGACGACAAGGATCTCCGCGCGGTGGTCGACCAGGCGGAAGGCGCGCTCTCCTCCGCGCAGTCCCGCTTCCGGCAGATCGAGCAAAGCACCCTGCCGACCGCTCAGGAGGCCCTCGGCCAGGCCGAAGCCAACCTGCTCAATGCACAGAAGACCTTCGACCGCACCGACAAGCTCCATGCCGGGCGCTTCGCCACCACCTCCCAGCTGGACACCGACCGGCGCGATCTCGACGTCGCGAAAACGCGCGTGCGCGCGGCCCGGCTGGTGGTCGCGATCAACCAGCCCGGCGGCACGGAATACCAGTTCGCCCAGAACGAGGTGGCACGGGCCGAAGCGAACCTGCGGTCCGCCCAGGCGCGGCTGTCATATGCGCGGATCCTGGCCCCCCGCGACGGCACGCTGATCTTCCGGGACGTGGAGCGCGGCGACCTCGTCCAGCCTGGACGCATCCTGATGAACCTGTCGCCGGTCGGCGAGATCCAGCTGGTGGTGCAGATCGACGAGAAGAACCTCGGCCTGATTGCCCTCGCGAACAAGGCGCTGGCATCGGCCGAGGCCTATCCGGACAAGACCTTTCCCGCCGAGGTCGTCTACGTCAGTCCGGCGGTGAACCTTCAGCGCGGGTCCATGGAGGTGAAGCTGCGTGTGGCGCCGGCCGACGCCCCCGCCTACTTGCGCGAGGACATGACCGTCTCGGTCGATATCGAGGTGGCGCGCAAGAAGGATGCCGTGGTCCTGCCGCTGCGTTTCGTGCGCGACCTCGAGGGGGCGGCACCCTGGGTGCTCAAGTTCGATGGCGGCCGTGCGCGACGTCAGGCCGTGAAGATCGGACTGCGCGGCAGCAGGGTGATCGAGATTGCCGAGGGTCTTGCGGTGGGAGACCAGGTCATCGGGCAGGACGCCGCCGTTGCCGACGGCCAGCGGATGCGGGCGGCCGCGCATGAATAGATGGATGCCGTTCGAATGGATCGCCGCGCTCCGCTTCCTGCGCGAGGGCCGCATGCAGACCCTCTTCATCATCTCGGGGGTATCGGTCGGCATCGCCGTGATCGTCTTCATGTCGGCGTTGCTGACCGGCTTGCAGGCCAATCTCACCAAGCGGGTCCTGAGCGCCCAGGCGCATATCACGCTACAGCCGCGCGACGAGATCGCCCGGCCTTTGAGACTGGGCGGCGATGATCTCGAGCTGGCGATCGTGCAGATGCCCCTGCAGCGCGTCCGGTCGATCGACCAATGGCAGGCGCTCGTGCGGGTGCTGCAGGACGACCCCGCCATCGTCGCGGTGTCGCCGGTCGCCGCCGGATCGGCGCTGGCCGTGCGCGGCGACGCGACCCGCGCCGTCAGCATCGCGGGCATCGAACCCGACAGCTATTTCCGCATCGTCCGACTGCCGGACAACATCGTGGCCGGCACGGTGCGGCTCAGCAGCCAGGACATCGTCATCGGCACCGAACTCGCCCGCTATCTCGGCATCGGCGTGGGCGACCGCCTGACGCTCACGGCGGGCGCGCGAACCAGTGGAGCGCTCACCGTCACCGCCATCTTCGATCTGGGGAATCGGCAAGTGAACGAGCGTTATGTCTACGTTCCCCTGCGCACCGCCCAGAGCCTGCTCGACCTGATCGGCGGTGTGACCAGCATCGAGCTCACCATCACCGACGTCTATGCCGCCGAGACTGTCGCCCGCCGCCTCCAGCCGATGACCGGCGCCGCCGCATACAGCTGGATCGCCACCAACGCGCAGTTCTTCTCGGCGGTGCAGGCGCAGAGCCTGTCGAGCGCCGTGATCCGCCTGTTCGTGGCCTTGTCCGTGGCGCTCGGCATCGCCAGTGTCCTCGTCGTGTCGGTCATCCAGCGCTCCAAGGACATCGGCATCCTGCGGGCGATGGGCACGTCGCGCGGCCAGACCCTGCGGATCTTCCTCATCCAGGGGGCGCTGATCGGCCTGGTCGGCGCCGTCGTCGGTTCTGCTCTGGGCGCCGGCGGGTTGCTCGTCTTCCACGACCACGTGCGCCAGGCCGATGGCAGCGAACTGATCCCGCTGGTTCTCGAACGCTCGCTGTTCGCCGCCGCCGCCCTTCTCGCGACATTGACCGGCGTGCTGGCGGCGATGGCGCCGGCGCTGCGTGCGTCGCGTCTCGACCCGGTGGTGGCAATCCGTGGCTGACGATGTCCTGCGGCTGGAACAGGTGCGCAAGTCCTACAACATCGGCCGCCCGACCGAGACCGAGATCCTGCATGGCATCGACCTGACGCTGGGCCAGGGCGAGTTCGTGGCCCTCATAGGACCGTCCGGCTCGGGCAAAAGCACGTTGCTGAACATCATGGGTCTGCTCGACCGGCCGACCTCGGGCCGGCTGTTCATCGAGGGACAGGAGACCAGCGCGCTCGACGACCGAGCACTCACCCGGCTGCGCGGTCGCAGCATCGGCTTCGTCTTCCAGCACCATCTCCTGATCACCGCCTTCACCGCGCTGGAGAACGTGATGATGCCCCTGCTGGTCGAACGCGGCTTCCCCGACGACTCCATGAAGAAGCGGGCCCTCGAGCTGCTCACCGGGCTCGGGCTGGGACAGTGGCAGCATCACCTCGCCAACGCCCTGTCGGGCGGCCAGCAGCAGCGCGTTGCCGTGGCCCGGGCGCTGGCGATGAAGCCGGCACTGGTCCTGGCCGACGAGCCGACCGGAAACCTCGACACGAAATCCGCCGAGGGCGTGTTCGCGATGATGCGCGAGGTCAACCGCAAGAGCGGCACCAGCTTCCTGATCGTCACGCACAGCCTGGAAATAGCGCGCGGCTGCGATCGCACCATCGAACTGGTCGACGGCCAGATCGTACCGGCCGGCGCGGTTCCGGCAGCCGCCTAGAAACTCAGACGACCGTGCCGAACAATCGGCCGATGCCGGCGGTCAGCGCCATGGCGAGTGCGCCCCAGAAGGTCACGCGGAACGTGGCGCGCCAGATGCCGGCGCCGCCCGCCCGCGCGCCGATGGCGCCCAGCAGCGCGAGGAAGACCAGCGAGGCCACACTGACAGCGACCACCAGCCAGTCCGTCGGGGCGAGCACGACCATGAGCAGCGGCATGGCCGCACCGACCGCGAAGGTCGCGGCCGAGGTCAAGGCGGCCTGCAGCGGGCGCGCCGTGGTTGTGTCGGAAATCCCGAGTTCGTCGCGCGCGTGAGCCGCCAGGGCACCCTTGGCCATCAACTGCTCGGCCACCCGGCGCGCCAGTTCCGGCTCGACCCCGCGCCCGACGTAGATGTCTGTCAACTCGTCGCGTTCGAACTCGGGACTGGCCGCGAGTTCGGCGCCCTCGCGCACCAGGTCGGCCTTCTCCGTATCGGCCTGGGAACTCACAGAGACGTATTCGCCAGCCGCCATCGACATGGCCCCGGCCACCAGACCGGCCACGCCAGCAATCAGCACGTCGTCCGGGGTGGTCGCGGCCGCCGCCACGCCCACGATCAGGCTCGCCGTCGAGACAATGCCGTCGTTGGCACCCAGCACGGCCGCGCGCAGCCAGCCGATCCTCTGGACGAGATGGTTCTCCCGGTGCAGCCGTAGCCTGGTCATTTACTTTGCTGCAGATCGCTCTGGAGGATGAGCGGAATGGTGCCGACGGACATGGTGCTGTCTCCTCAGTGGAGCGGGGGCCGCTCGGCCGAGGTGATCAGGCGAAGGCCACGGCGAAGCGCGGGCCTCCGCAGTGCTCACAGCGGTCCACCCCGAGCTTGCCGCCGATCTGTTCGACCAGCGCCTGCACGATCTTCATGCCGAGCCCCTTGGAAGCGGCCGGATCGAAATCCTCGGGCAGCGGCGGACCCTCGTTGCAAACCGACAATAGATGCCCACCCTCTGGCGTCTCTTCCAGACGGACGGTGATGACGCCCTGGCCATGCTTTGCAGCGTTGGTGATGAGCTCGTTCACGATCAGACTGAGCGGAACGGCAGTCGCGGCAGGCAGGCTCGCGTCGCAACCCTCGACGACGATCGTCTGCTTGCGGCGGTCATCCGACGCCAGCATCGACCTGTACTCTCCGCACAACTCTTGAAGAAACCTTTTGAAGGCCACGGCCTCCTGCCTGTCGAGCGAATGCAGGCGCCGGTGGACCCGGGCGAGCGTGGCCACGCGGTTGGCGGCTGTCGTGAGATGCTGGGCGGCGTCGGCACTGGGCACCGTCCGGCTCTGCATCGACAGCAGACTCACGATCATCTGCAAGCCGTTCAGCAGCCGATGATCGGCCTCCATGCTCAGGACCTCGCGGCTCTGGATCAGCCGGTCCTTCTGGCGCAGCAACTCTTCTTCGCCGGCAAGTGCCTCGCGCAAGCGGCTTACCGTGCCGCTGTATTCGTTGAGTTGACGCTCGTAGCTGGTAACCGAACGGGGAGCGTCCTTGCGGAGCGCCGCGTTTGTCGTAAACACTTCTGAAAATACGGATCGTTCGAACGTCATGAGACCGCCCTCCCCGACGAACTCCGGATATCCGAAGCCAGGCACTTGTAGCAAGGTTGCAAAAGTGTCGTTTGATCTCAATCAACCGACAGGCTGACCCGGATCGATTCCAGGAGCTTTGCAATGACAGAGAAGATTTCTTCCCGTCGACCACTTCATGCTTGCGCTCATTGCCACGCGGAGTCGAGGTGCAATGTCGGACATCAGACACTTGCCCCAATGCGACATGCGACGCATTTCCACGACCGCCGCCTTCGAGAGCAGCGACTCGACATTACCGGGCCGCAAGCGCAAGTTGAACGGTGGCCTCGGTGCCCATGGATGGTGCAATGCAGTCGTTCATTCACCGTAAAAATCTCGAGAACTATCGCAAGAAACTCGCCGAGACGAACGACGAGGCGATGCGGGTACAGCTCGAGATTTTGTTGTCCGAAGAAGAAGCGAAAGAGCCAGCGGCATCCGGGAAGCGGGACGAGGAGTGACGCTGGGCCAGCGTTTTCCTGGCCGTTCATGACAAGAGGCTCATTGAGAGATGACGAAGAGATGACAAGGCGCCCGCCGACGAAGACTCCTGCCAACAGATTGCTGGCACTGCTGCCGGCCAGGGATCGCGGGCGTCTGGACCGCCATCTCGAGCGCATTCCCCTCACCTACCGGCAGTCGCTCTACCGTGCGCGCCGGCCGCTCGATTTCGTCTACTTCATCGAAACCGGGGTCGGGTCCCTCGTCAACACCATGAGCAACGGCGCGGCGGCCGAGGTCGGCACGATCGGAAACGAGGGCATCGTCGGCCTGCCGCTGCTGCTCGGCGACGACCGCGCACCGACCAGCGTCTATGTCCAGGTGCCGGGCCAGGGCCTGCGCATGACGGCCGCGCTGTTCAGCGCCGAACTGGCGCGCAGCGCCTCGATGCGCACGGTGATGCTGCGCTACGCGCATGCGCTGTTCAACCAGGTCGCACAGTCGGCCGCCTGCAATCACTTCCATTCCCTGGAGCAGCGCTGCTGCCGCTGGATGCTGATGACGCACGACCGCATGAAGACCGACGAGTTCCTGCTGACCCAGGAGTTCCTGGCCATGATGCTGGGTGTCCAGCGCACCGGCGTCTCGGCGGCGGCGGGCACGCTGCAGCGTCGCGGGCTGATCCGGTACAGCCGCGGCGTCGTCAACATCCTCGACAGGCGCGGCCTGCGCGAGCGTTCGTGCGAGTGCTATGGCGTGTCCAAGCGCGAATTCGATCGCCTGCTCGGTGATCCGCCCGTCCACGCGGCCCAGGCGCGCGAGGTCCAGCCCCGCAAGAGGCGCATCGCCGGTGTTTGACGCCAGCCTGTTGCTCGCCGGACCCCGTCATCCGCTGCGCCGGTTCTGGCAAAGTGCGCGCCACTTCTGGCACGGTCCGACGGCCCGGCTCGCCTGGGGCCTGATCGCCGTGCTGATCGTGATCACGGTGCTGCAGCTGCTGGTCCAGTACCGGCTCAACGTGTGGAATCGCGACTTCTTCAATGCCCTCGAGTTCCGCGACGGCGCCGAGATCTGGCACCAGACCCATCTTCTGGCGCTGTTCGCGGTGCTTAGCATCGGCCTCGCGGTGACCGCCGTATGGGGTCGCATGACCTTTCAGCGTTCGTGGCGGGCATGGGTCAGCCGGCACCTGATCGACTCCTGGCTGGGCGGTGGCCGCTACCTTCAGATCGAACTGGGGAACGGCGAGCACCAGAACGCCGAGTATCGGATCACCGAGGATGCGCGGCTGGCGACCGACGCGCCGATCGACCTCGTGGTCGGTCTTCTCGCTTCGGTGCTGACGGCCGGGACGTTCGTGGTCGTGCTGTGGCACGTCGGCGGCGCGCTGGACGTCACGGTTCTGGGAGTGAACCTCACCATCCCCGGGTATCTGGTCGTCGCCGCCGTGGCGTACGCGATCCTGACGACGGGCACGCTGATGATCGTCGGCCGGCACATGATCGGCGTCATCGAATCCAAGAACCAGGCCGAGTCGGAACTGAAGTATGCCGTGGCCCACCTGCGCGAGCGCGCCACCGGGCGGATGTCCCCGAGCGATGTCGAGGGAGCGGCCTCGGAAGTCGGTTCGGCATTGAGCGACGTCCTGCGCGAATGGCATCGCCTGGCCTGGCAGTACATGCGCACCACCTACATCTCCCATGGC
Organism: Rhodospirillales bacterium; assembly: GCA_013205335.1. Taxonomy (GTDB): domain Bacteria; phylum Pseudomonadota; class Alphaproteobacteria; order Reyranellales; family Reyranellaceae; genus Reyranella. The sequence goes on along the minus strand of JABMNB010000259.1, from coordinate 14,971 downwards.
AACACCCTGCTGGCGCCGCTGGTCGGCTTGATTCTCTGTGTCCCTCACTATGTGCAGGGCACGATGCTGCTGGGCGACGTGACGCAGGCGGCCGCGGCGTTCGTTGCCGTACAGGGCGCCTTCAATTGGCTGATCGACAACTTCCCGCGCCTCGCCGAATGCCTTTCATCGGCCAATCGGGTCGGCAACCTGCTCCTGGCCTTCGATCAGCTCGAGGCGGAGGAAGCGCCGGCCGCGGCCGCCGACAGGGACGCCGTGGCCGCCTCCCAGGACGGACATCCGGCACCTTCGCCTCCCCCGCCCGGTCGTGTTCAGGAGCACTGAGGCTCGGCCGGGCAAGCTGCAGACCCGCGAGTCGCGCGAGTTCTCCGCCTACAGCCATCCATTACGGCGGAAGCGCACGTAGAGCAGGGTGCAGATCGACACGACACTGGCAACGACGACATAGTAGCCATAGGTCCATTTGAGTTCCGGCATGTGCTCGAAATTCATTCCGTAGATCCCGGCGATCGCGGTGGGTACGGCCAGGATTGCGGCCCAGGCGGCCAACTGACGAACGATGGCATTCTGTTGCGCCTGTCCTGCCATCAGACTTGCTTCGAAGGCGAAGGCCAGCACCTCCCTGAGAGAGTCGATGTCCTCCTGCACGCGCCGGATATGGTCGCTCACGTCGCGAAACAGCGGTTGCATCTCAGGGTCGATGGGCATCACCTCGGCGTGCTCGAGTCGATGGCAAACATCGACGAGAGGCGCCACGGCCTTTCTCAGGCGCAGCAACTCGCGACGGAGCAGGTAGAGACGATCGACCTCGGGAGCCTTGAGCGTCCGATGGAGCACGCCATCCTCGAGTTCATCGACCTCCGCCTGAACGGTCTCGACGACAGGCAGGTAGTTATCGACGATGAAATCCAGGATGGCATAGAGGATGTAATCCTCCCCTCCGGCGAGGACGGCGGGACAGGCCTCGCACCGCTGCCGGACGGTGGCGTACGACGTCGAGGCACCATGCCGAACCGAAACGACGTAGCCACGTCCCACGAAAATGTGGGTTTCCCCGAAGGCGATCGAACCTTCAACGACCTGCGCCGTCCTGGCCACGATGAACAGAGCGTCGCCGTACTGCTCCAGCTTGGGGCGTTGATGGGCCTTTGCGGCATCCTCGATGGCCAGCGGATGGAGATTGAGCTGGGCTTGCACGCGTTCCAGCAATTGCTGGCTCGGTTCGAGCAGACCGATCCAGACGACATGGCCGTCTTGCCTGGCCCACCGACCGGCTTCGTCGATGGCGATTTCCGAGATTCTCCGGCCGCCGGAATAGACGCTGGCAGCGATCACACCCGGCTCGGGGGTAGTTGCTGCGCCGCCGCTTCGACCGTCCATGGAATCCTCCGTCGCGCGATACTCGGCGATATGCAGGAACAGCCTCGCCCTGGGTTGCCGGCAGAGCGGCCATCCGAACGCTCCCCGGAGACTACAGCCCCAAGGCTTCGGGGCCAGCGGAAAGGTCCCTCGCTTCGCCCGGGGCGACACGCTAAGAGCGTGTCGTATGATCCGCCGCCTCTACGACTGGGTGATCCGCCTCGCCCAACACAAGAACGCCATCCCCGCGATGGGCGTGGTCTCCTTCATGGAGAGCTCGTTCTTCCCGATCCCGCCGGACGTGATGCTGGTGCCGATGGTGCTGGCCAACCGCGACAAGGCTTTCAAGATCGCGCTGGTCTGCACCGTGTGCTCGGTGCTGGGCGGCCTGTTCGGCTACGCCATCGGCTACTATTTCTTCGAGACGCTGGGCGCCTGGGTGGTGAAGACCTACGGGCTGCAGTCCGGCCTCGCCACCTTTCGCGCAGGGTTCGAGCAGTATGGGACCTGGATCATCCTCATCAAGGGCCTCACACCGATCCCCTACAAGCTGGTGACCATCGCTTCAGGCGCCGCGCATTTCGACCTGTTCACGTTCGTGTGGGCGTCCATCGTGACGCGTGGCCTGCGCTTCTTCCTCGTGGCAGCCTTGCTGTGGAAGTTCGGCGAGCCGATCCGGGCCTTCATCGAGAAGCGCCTGACCCTGCTCACCTGGCTCTTCCTGTTCGCCCTGATCGGCGGGTTCGTCGTCGTCCGCTTTCTCTTCTAGGTCTTCGCAATGGCTGCGACACAGCGCCTTCCCCTCCCCAGCCAGCTCGGCCTCGTCGCCCTTCTCGGCAGCGGCGTCATGATCGGTGGCGCCCTCTTCTTCCAGTACGCGATGGGCTTCGCGCCGTGCGAGATGTGCCACTGGCAGCGCTGGCCGCACATCGTGGCCATGGTGGCAGGGCTCGCGGCCTTCGCCTCGTCGAGCCGCCCGCGCCTCGCCACGGGCTTCGTCGTGATCGCCATCGGAGCCATCGCCGTCAGCTCGGCAATCGGGCTCTTCCACGCCGGCGTCGAATATCGCTGGTGGGCGGGCCCGCAATCCTGCACCGGCACGGTCCCCAAGGGCCTGTCGCCCGAGGAGCTGAAGAAGTACCTGTTCGGCGCCAAGATGGTACGCTGCGACGACACGGTGTGGTCGATGTGGGGCATCTCGATGGCCGGCTGGAACGCGATCCTCTCCGCCATCCTCGCGGGCGGTCTCGCCTCGTCGCTGTCGCGCACGGCAAGGTCACGGTGAGGTTCCCATGAAGACCGGCGACAACCGCAACCCCGGCGACCCCGATCCGCGCGAACTGATCGAGCGCACCATCCGCGTCGACCAGGCGGGCGAGTTCGGCGCCGTGCGAATCTACGACGGCCAGCTCGCGGCGCTGCGCTGGACCGGCCGCAGCAACAGCGAGACCGGCCGCCGCATCCAGCACATGGCGCGGCAGGAACGCGAGCACAACAAGGTGTTCGACCGGCTGCTGGTCGAGCGCCGCGTGCGACCGACCGTGCTGTCGCCGCTGTGGAACGTCGCGGGCTTTGCGCTGGGCGCCGCCACCGCGCTGATGGGAGACAAGGCGGCGATGGCCTGCACCGTGGCCGTCGAGGAGACGATCGAGGAACACTACGCCCACCAGGCCGCCCAGCTCGGCGACGACGAAGCGGGCCTGCGCAAGACCGTCGAGAAATTCCGCGACGAGGAGCTGGAGCACCGCGACACCGCGCTCGCCGCCGGAGCCGAACAGGCGCCGGCCTACGAGGCGCTCTCGGCGGTGATCAAGACGGGGTCCCGACTCGCGATCTGGCTGTCGACGCGGATTTAGCGCCGCGAGAAGAGGTCCTTCGACTGCGCGCCTTCGGCGCTTCGCTCAGGACGACGGATAATAATGGTTCGTCGTCCTGAGCGGAGCCGCCCGCAAGGTGGCGCAGTCGAAGGACCTCTTTTCGTCGGTGTTGACGACGACGAAGCGGTTCAGTTTTGATCCAGTTCGCTGTCCCAATAGAGAAAGTCGCGCCAGCTCTCGTGCAGGTAGCCCGGCGGGAACGCTCGCCCATGCTCCTGCAACAACTGCGTCGAGGGCTCGACCGGCGCGTGGCGCAGGATCAGGCCGCTCTCTTTGAGCAGCCGGTTGCCCTTCAGCAGGTTGCACGGGCTGCAGGCGGTCACGACGTTCTGCCAGCTGGTGCGGCCGCCGCGCGACTTCGGGATCACGTGGTCGAAGGTGAGTTCGTTGGTGGCGAAGTCGCCGTTGCAATACTGGCAGGTGAAGTGATCGCGCAGGAAGACGTTGAAGCGCGTGAAGGCCGGGCGGCGCGCCGCCGGCACATACTCCTTCAGCGCGATCACGCTGGGCAGCCGCATCTCGAAGGACGGGCTGTGGATGATGCGCTCGTACTGGGAGACGACGCTGACGCGGTCGAGAAAGACCGCCTTCACCGCGTCCTGCCAGGACCAGACGGAGAGCGGGAAATACGACAGGGGCCGAAAATCGGCGTTGAGCACCAGCGCGTGGCAGGACTCAAGGCCGGGCGTCACGGCTAGGCCCGCCGCCGCCACGGAGAGGGACTACTCGGAAAGTCTATCCGGTCCAACATGCCGGACATTGTGGCCAGACTTTACGGAAAACACAATATGCGGGAGCGGGCGTCATCGACATGTCATACGCCCCGGCGACGCGCTCCCGGGCTAGCGGCTGAGACGCTCCCGTGCACCGGCCTCGGAGCCCAGTGTGGCGGCGGCGGTCGCCAGCGCCACCACCGAGAGCACCATGACCGCGGCGTAGCCGCCGGTGAGATCGTGCAGGACGCCGCCGATCCACGCGCCCAGAAAGCCGCCCAGCCCCATGCCGATGGCGATCAGCCCGTAGATGCGGCCGAAATGCGCGCCGCGATAGCGCAGGGTGGCCAGCGTCGAGATCATCGGCCCGCGCGAGCCCATGCTGCCGCCGAACAGGAGCACGAAGGTCCACAGCCAGAAGTCGTCGGTCGGCCCGCGCACCATCGCCAGCGCGCCGACGCCGGCGATCGAGCAGGCATAGGCCAGGATGGCCGCCAGCCGGCGTCCACCGCGATCGGCCAGCCACGAGAAGCCGATCATGCCGAGCGGCGTCAGGAAGCCCGCCACCGCCATCGCGCGTGCCGCGTACGAGCCGTCCATGCCGCGCTCGAGCAGGTAGACCATGGTCTGCGGCATCAGGCAGAAGATGCCGATCGACGTCAGCGCGAACGATGAGGTGAGCGCCCAGAACGGCCAGTCGCGCAATGCCTCGCGCACCGTGACACCGGGCGCCGCCGTCTCGCGCAGCCGCGCCAGGCCCGGCGCCCCGCGTTCGATCTTCTTCCACGGCAACAACAGCAGCAGCGGGATGAAGACCGCGCCCGCCCCGGAGAAGACGAGATAGGCATGACGCCAGCCGTCGGTCTCGATCAGGTATTGCGCCGCCGGAAAGGTCGCCATCGCGCCGACGCCCGAGGCCGACCACGAGACGGCGAGCGGCACGCCCAGCCGATGGGCCGGAAACCAGCGGCCGATCAGCGACGAGGACAGGATGCCCGACAGCGAGGCCGAGCCGAAACCCATCATCACGCCCAGCGACAGATAGAGGTGCCAGAGTTGGCTGGCCTGCGACGCGAGGGCGGTGCTGGCGGCCGCCGCGATCGCGCCGACCACCGTGAGCGTGCGCAGGCCGAAGCGGTCGAGGATCCAGCCGGCAATCGGCGCCGCGGTGCCGCCGACCAGCAGCGCGAAACTGTAGATCAGGGTGACCGAGCCGCGATTGGCGTCGAAGGCGTGTTGCAGCGCCGGCACGAAGACGAGGAAAGTGTCGCTGATCGAGCGACTGGCCACGCCGAGCGCAAAACACAGCGCCACGAGCGCCCACGGCATAGCCGATCCCATCGTTTCCACACTCGACGAGCGCTGCCCGCGATGCAAGGCGATTGACGGGCCGGCAGGCTTGCATTCTCCGCATGCGCGCGCGAGGTTCGGCGGCCATTTTTACGCTGCGAGGGCCAACGGTGGACGACTCTCTCATCATCCCGGCCGGCTTCAACGGCCCGCGTCTCTCGGGCAACGGCGGCTATGTCGCCGGCCTGCTGGCCGAGCGCTACAGCAACGCCTTCGGCGGCGACGGCGCCGTTGAGATCACCTTGCGCGCGCCGATCCCCATCGAAACGAAGATGCGCCTCGTGCGCGAGGACGCGGCGCTGATGCTGCGCGCGGGCGAGACGCTGGTCTGCGAGACACGTGCCGGAAAGGTCGATCATCTCGATCCGCCCAAGCCGCCCTCGGACTGGTCCGAGGTGATGCAGCAGGACGCGGTGGGCGGCTGCGCCGAGGACAGCGACTTTCACTGGTGCCTGGTCTGCGGCCGTGGCCGCGGCGTCGGCGACGGCCTGCGCGTGTTCGGAAGCCATTCAGCGGGCGGCGGCGCCTCCCTCTCCTGCTACGTGCCGCACGCCAACCATGCCGACGGCGACGGCCGCATCAAGCCGGAGTTCCTGTGGGGCACGCTCGACTGCCCGGGCGCGTGGGCGGCGCAGGATCCCGACGACTGGCGCCCCGCCCTCACCGGCCGCATGACCGCCAAGGTGCTCGACCGTCCCCGCGTCGGTGAACGCTGCGCCGTCGTCGGCTGGCGCATCGGCGCCGAGGGCCGCAAGCTCTATTCCGGCACGGCGCTCTACACAGAGTCCGGCCGCCTCTGCGCGATCGGACACTGCACGTGGATCGTGTTGAAGGAGTAACGGCGGACAATGTCCCCGCTCCTCATCCTTCTGATTGCCGCCGTCGTGACCTTCGTCCTGCTGCGGAGGTTCGGCCCAGACCCACGACGGAACGCGACGGACATCATCGTTGCCGGGCTTGTCGCGGTGAACATTGCAGGCGTCCTCGGCCTCGGATGGTTCGTGGTCGAGATGCTCATCCATGACGGTGTAATGGTCTTGGAGATCTTGAGCTGTGTCGTTGCGATGTCACTTCTGGCCGGGACCACCGCCGGCGCCCTCGCACTCAAGCGTCGAGGCAGGAAGAAGGCCGCTGTCATTATGTCGGGGATCACGGCCTTGCCGGCGATCTTCGTCTACGGGTTTCTGGTCTATCTCGACCTAAATCCGATCGACTGGCGCTGACGCGATCAGCGCTCGCGCACGAAGATCACGGCCGCTTCGTCGGCATAGGCCTGGCGCCAGCCCGGCAGGCGGGCCAGCAGGCGGTTGGCCGGCTGGTCGGGCGGCATGAAGGTCCAGTCGATGCGGTTGCGCTCGAGCAGCTGCTCCAGCGGTTCGCCGCCGCGCAGGCCGATCGTGTCGGCGTAGCGCCGGATGAAATCGCGGCCGTAGAGCTCGCCACGGCCGTCGATGAAGGTCGGCACGCCGGCATGGATGAGATAGCCGCCGAAATCATAGTGGTTGAGCACGCGACCGCCGAGGCCTGTCTGCTTCACATAGGCCATCGCGGTCGAGGGCATGGTCGAGAGCGGCGGCACGATGCCGCCATAACGCACGAGGCCGAGCGAGATCAACGCGCAGCACGCGATGCCCACGGCGACGGCGGCGCGCCCGGCCGGAAGTGCCAGCGCGGCGGCCTGTTGGCTGAGCGACGTGCCGTGGCCGGCCGCTGGATCGGGCCGCAGCGCCGGCCACTGCCGCGCCAGCAGCGGGGCCAGCGCCAGCGGGGCCAGCATGGCGAGCAGCTCGGCATTGTGAGCGTAGCGGAGATAGAGATGCAGCAGGCCCAGCACGATCAGCAGCCGCAGCAGCGGCAGTTTCAGCCCGCGCGACAGGGCGGCATAGAGCGCGATCAGCAGTACCAGTTCCTGCAAAGGCGCCTTCTGGAAGTCGGGCGACTTCCATTCCGAGATGAAGGCCAGCGTATCGCCCATCGCGAAGATGCGCAGCGTCACCCAGATCGATTCGGGGCCGTACGGCGTGAGACAGGCCGCGAGAAACGAGGCTGCGCCGAACTTTGCCCAGCCGGAGAACAGCGCCCTGCGCTCCCTGGCGTCGCGCGCACCCAGCAGCGCCTCGACCGCAAAGGCGCCACCCAGCAGCAGGCCCAGCGCAAAGCTGCCGTGCAGGTTGGCCCACAACAGCATGGCGAGCAGCAGCAGCGGCTGCGGCGCGCGGCGCTCCTCGACGGCGCGCACGAGGCCCGCCATCCAGATCAGCATGAACGGAAAGGCGAGCACGGCCGGCCGCGCGAGGAAGTGCGGCAAGGTCATGGCGATGGCAGCCAGCGCAAACACCGCGGCCGGCAGCGGACGGAGATCGCGCAGCAGCAGCCGCAGCATCAGCGCGAACGACACGGCCAGCGCGCCGGCGGCCAGCACGGTGACACCGCCCCAGCCGCCCAGCTTGAAGGCGACGGCCATCAGCAGTTGCGACAGCCATTCCTTGGCGATCCAGGGCTGGCCCGCGAAGGTGAAGGAGAACGGATCGACCGTCGGCACCGTGCCCCGGGCCAGCATCCAGTTGCCGACGGCGATGTGCCAGTGACTGTCCGGATCGGCCAGCAGCGGCAGTCCGCTGCCGTTGGCGAGACAGATGAAGAGCAGCAGCCCGAGCACCAGCGGCCAGGAAAGCGACCACGCCGAACGCCGGTGCGCGGTGCGCGCGGCGGTGGCTTCGGGAAAATCTGGGGAAACCGAGAGGCCGGAAGTTACGGCCATGCAGAGATGCTCCGAAATCAGGGGAACAAGCGCCCCTAATCAACTGATATACATTACAATTTCCTCAAACACCACTAATAGATTGCAGTGCGCGGGCGACGGCGGGATCGTGCCTCCGGCGAATGCGCTATAGGAAACACGATGCAATCGGCGCCCTTCCTCAAGGATCTCGTGCTCGTGGGCGGCGGCCATTCGCATGTCCATGTGCTGAAGAGCTTCGGCATGAAGCCGATGCCGGGCGTGCGGCTCACGCTGATTGGCCGGGACATCGAGACACCCTACTCCGGCATGATCCCGGGCTTCGTGGCCGGCGCCTATTCATTCGACGAGTGCCATATCGACCTCGCGCGGCTGTGCGCCTGGACAGGCGCGCGGCTGATCCATGCCGAGGCCGTCGGGCTCGACAGGATCAACCGGCGGGTGGTGCTGAAGGATCGCCCGCCGGTCTCCTACGATCTCGTGTCGCTCGATGTCGGCTCCTCGCCCAGCATGGATGCCATCCCGGGCGCGGCCGGGCATGCAACGCCGGTGAAGCCCATCGCGGAACTCGGCCAGCGCTGGCTGGGCTTCCTCGAACGGGTCAAGGACTGGCAGGGCGCGTTGCGCATCGCCGTGATCGGCGGCGGCGCCGGCGGCGTCGAGCTGGCGCTCGCCATCGACCATCGCCTGCGCCAGGTCGCGCGCGGCGCCGAGGTCTCGGTGACGCTCGCCACCAAGGGCGAGATCCTGTCGGGCCAGGCGGTGGCGGCGCGGCAACGCATGCGCGCCATCTTCGCGCGGCGGGGCGTGCGGCTGCTCGAGAATGCCGCCACGACGCGCATCGACGCCGACGCCGTCCATCTCGAGACCGGCGAGCGGCTGCCGGTCGACGACGTGTTCGTGGTGACGCAGGCCAGCGCCGCCTCATGGTTCGCGGGCACAGGCCTGCCGCTCGATGCCCGCGGCTTCTTCGCGGTCGAACCGACGCTGGCGTCGAGCGGCGATCCCGCGGTGTTCGCCGCCGGTGACTGCGCCAGCGTGACCGCGCATCCGCGTCCCAAGGCCGGCGTCTTCGCCGTGCGCCATGGTCGGCCGCTCGCCGGGAATTTGCGCCGCGCGCTGCTGGGACAGGAGCCGCAGCCTTTCACACCGCAGCGCCGCTATCTCTCGATCCTCGGCACCGGCGACGGCAACGGCGTTGCGACTCGCGGGTCCTGGGCGATCGAGGGAACATGGGTGTGGCGCTGGAAGGACCATATCGACCGCAGGTGGATGCGCATGTATCGCGATCCGCCCGCGACGCCGATGGACAGGGAAGCACGCACCGCACCGCCCGATCCGGCGCTGGCCGATGCACAAGCCAAGCGTCTGCTCGCCGATGTCGGCATGCGCTGCGGCGGCTGCGCCGCCAAGGTCGGCGCGGGCACGCTCGAACGCGTGCTGGCGCGACTCGAGCCCTCGCCTTTTCCCCCCTCCTCTTCGTCTCGCGTCGCGATCGGCCTCGACGCGCCCGACGACGCGGCGATGATCGAGGTCCCGGCGGGCCAGGCGCTGGTCCAGTCGGTCGATTTCTTCCGCACCTTCATCGACGATCCCTACACGTTCGGGGAGGTGGCCGCCGTCCATGCGCTGGGCGACGTCTGGGCGATGGGCGCCAGGCCGCACAGCGCGCTGGCGCTGGCGGTCGTGCCGGCCGCCGCCGAGCGGCTGATGGAGGAAGACCTCTTCCAGATGCTGGCGGGCGCGCGGCGCATCCTCGACGCTGCGGGCTGCGCGCTGATCGGCGGTCATTCCGGCGAGGGGCCCGAGGCGGCGCTGGGCTTCTCGGTGAACGGCCTCGTCGTCGCATCGCAGGCGCTGCGCAAGGGCGGGCTGAAGCCGGGCGACCGGCTGGTCCTGACAAAGAAGCTCGGTACCGGCGTCATCTTCGCCGCCGCCATGCGCGGCATGGCCAGGGGAAGCTGGATCGACGAAGCGCTCGCGTCGATGCGCACGCCGTCGGGCGACGCTGCGCGCGCGCTCGTGGCCGCCGGCGCGCATGCCTGCACCGACGTGACGGGCTTCGGTCTCGCCGGCCATCTCGCCGAGATGATCCGTGCCAGCGGCAACGTCATGGTCGATGTTCATCTCGACTCGCTGCCGGTGCTTCCCGGTGCGATCGAACTGTTCGCGCAGGGCTTCGCGAGTTCGCTGCAGCCGGAGAATTTGCGTGCGCGCCATCTCATCGACGGCATGGACCGCGCGGCCGGTCACGCGAAGCTTCCCCTGCTGTTCGATCCGCAGACTGCGGGTGGATTGCTCGCTGCGTTGCCCGCCGAGGCGAGAATCAGCGACGACATGACTCACATCGGCACCGTGAGATCATGCGAAGAATACGTGACAGAGATAAGAATCGTGATCTAGATGCAATCAGGAGCGGTGCGATGTGTGCCGCTCCATGACTTGAACAGGGAGATCAAGATGGCTGCGAAGAAGAAGGTTGCGAAGAAGAAGGCGGTGAAGAAGGCCGTTGCCAAGGCGAAGCCCGCCGCGACCAAGACCAAGACCGCCGCGAAGAAGGCCGCGAAGAAGGCAGCTTCCAGCCGCAAGCGTCGCTAGACTGGTGCGAGGGCCCGGCAACGGGCCCTCCAGCATCGGGAGGCGACGAGCGACATGGCACACGCGAAGGCAAGCATCGGCACGACCAACTACGTGACGGCCATCGCGACAGGCCATGGCGGACATCACAAGCTCACGGCCGACGAAGGGCCGGAACTGGGCGGCAAGGATGCCGGCCCCGCCCCCTACGACCTCCTCACTTCGGCGCTGGGCGCCTGCACGGTCATCACGCTCCGCATGTATGCCGAGCGCAAGCAGTGGCCGGTGACGGCCGTGCATGCCGACATCCATTTCAGCCGCGACGGCGACAAGCAGCGCATCGACCGCGTCCTGATCATCGAGGGCGCGGTCGACGCCGAGCAGAAGAAGCGCATGGCCGACATCGCCGAGCGCACGCCGGTGACACTCACGCTCAAGTACGGGTTGGAAATCAGGACGTCGCTGGCGTAGCCGCCGTCATCAACTATAGACCGTCGTCCCGAGCGCAGCGCCCCCTCGGAAGCCCTCGGGGCAGGCTCCGTCGCGCAGTCGAAGGACCTCTTTTCCGGCGCACGATGGGTGGAGGCGAAAACAGGTCGTTCGACTGCGCTGCCCTTCGGGCAGCTTCGCTCAGGAAGACGGCTTCTCGTGTTTGTGGCAGTCCTACTTCTTGCCCCGCGCCTTCCACGCCTCGTAGTCGCGCCTGGCTTCTTCGCCCGCCACTGGGAACAGGCCCTTCAACGAGCGGCCGCGCGCGACCTCGGCTTCGGCGAACTCCTCATAGTGGTAGGCGTCGAGCGCTTCCTGGGCGACGGCTTCGACGATGTCGGGCGGGATGACGACGATGGCGTCGCGGTCGCCGACGATCACGTCGCCGGGATAGATGGCGACGCCGCCGCAGGCGATCGGCAGGTTGAGGTCGACGGGCCGATGCGCGATCGGGCTGGGCGGCGAGGACGGGCGGCGGTGATAGGCCGGCAGGCCGGTCTTGTGCACGCCGTCGGTGTCGCGGAAGCCGCCATCCGTCACGATGCCGGCAGCACCGCGCGCCTTCAGCCGGCCGACATAGAGGTCGCCCGCCGACGCCGCCCGCGAATCGCCGCGCGAGTCGATCATCAGCACGTGGCCCGGCGGGCATTCCTCCATCGCCTGCGGCTGCACCATCGAGCGGCTGGTCGAGGTGGGCCCGTCCTTGTCCTCGCGCGAGGGGATGAAGCGCATCGTGAAGGCGAGGCCCACCATGCGCGGCTGCTCCGGCCGGATTGGCCAGACATCGTAAAGCGTCATGCTGCGAAGCCCGCGGCGGTTCAATACGCCGGTGAGGGTCGAGGTGCCGACCCTGGCCAGGGCCTCTCGAAGATCGGATGACAGGTCGGCCATGGCAGAGTCTCCCCTCTTTTTGATCACTCGCTTTAGGCGCGACGATAGCCGATAATCCCGCAAATGCGCGTAGAAATCCTCTGTACCGGCGACGAGATCCTCACCGGCAAAACAATCAACACCAATTACAGCCACATGGCCCGCCGACTCGTCGAAGTCGGCCTCGGCGTGCACTGGGGCACCACCGTCGGCGACGATCGCGAGAGCCTGCTGCTGGCGTTCCGCCAGGCCGGCGAGCGCGCCGACGCGGTGATCGTGAACGGCGGGCTGGGGCCCACGGTTGACGACCTCTCGCAGGAGGTCGCGGCCCAGGCCTGCGGCGTCGAGCTGGTGCTCAGCGACTACTGGATGACGCGCATGACCGAGTCCTATGCGCGACGTGGCCGGATCATGCCGCCCAACAACGTCAAGCAGGCGATGCTGCCGGCCAATGCCGAGTTCATCGACAATCCGATCGGCACCGCCTGCGGTTTCGCCGTCACCATCGGCAAGGCGCGCTTCTTCTTCACCCCCGGCGTGCCGCGCGAGATGCGCCGCATGGTCGACGAGCAGGTGATCCCCCGCCTGCTGGCGATGAGCGGCATCAAGGGCGTCACCCGGCTGAAGCGCTTCCACACGTTCGGCATCGGCGAGTCGCGGGCCGACCAGATGCTGGGCGACATCGAGGCCTTCAAGGATGAGGGCGGCATCAAGCTGGGCTTCCAGGCGCACTATCCGCAGCTTGAGACCAAGCTCGCCTTGCGTGCCGAGAGCGACCAAGCCCTCGCCGCCCTGCTCGATCCAGCCGAGGCCGAGGTGCGCAAGCGGCTGGGCAACTTCATCGTGGCCGAGGACGAGCAGACCATCGAGGGCGTGATCCTGGCCAGGCTGCTGGAAAGCGGCTCGACGCTCGCCACCGCCGAGACGGTGACCGGCGGCCATCTCGCCGCGCGTCTGGCCCCGCTGGCCGGCGCCGAACGCGCCTTCCGCCGGGGCGTCGTCGCGCGCGATCTCGCCGAGCTGGGCGCCACGTCGGTGACGCCCGAGCAGGCGGCAAGCGTCGCCACGGCGTTGCGAGCCTCGAGCGGCGCCAGCCATGCGCTGGCTGTCCTGCTCGAACTCGACGAGGGTGCTGACCGGCCCGACATGGGCGGCACGATCTGCATCGGCCTCGCCGACGCAGGCGGCACGGTCACGCGTCAGGCGCGGCTGATCGGCGGCCGGGACTGGGTGCGTGTCGGCGCGACGGAGCTCGGTCTCGACTGCCTGCGCCGTCACCTGCTGGGCCTCCCGGTCGACGAGCGCATAGACTTCGAGCGGCGCTGAGATGGTGGAACGTCCACTCGCACCGGCCACAGCAAACTGCTGGCCTTACTGAAGGGATAGGAACAACACATGGCTGTCGTCGAAACCGAGAAGCACGGGCAGATCTTCGTCGTGCGGATGAACCGCCCGGACAGGCTGAACGCGCTCAATCACGAAATGCGGACCGAGCTGTCGGCGGCGTGGAACGAGTTCCGCACGGCCAGGGACCTCGAAGTCGCGATCTTCACCGGTGCCGGCCGCGGCTTCTGCGCCGGCGAGGACATGAAGGAGTCGCTGAAGGATGGCGCGCCGGGCGGCCGCCGCCCCGAGATCGAGGACCCGTTCATGTCGGGCAAGCTCGAGAAGCCGGTGATCGCCGCCATCAACGGCTTTGCCATGGGCGGCGGCTTCATGCTGGTCGAACGCACCGATCTGCGCGTTGCCGTGCGCGAGGCGGTATTCGAAGTCTCCGAGGCCAAGCGCTGGCTGCTCGGCGGCTACAATCACGGTCATATCGCCAACCTGCCCTATCCGGTGGCGATGGAGATGGCGCTGGGCTTCCGCTTCACCGCGCAGCGCTTCTACGAGATCGGCTTCGTGAACCGGCTGGTCGACGCCGCCGAGCTGATGCCGACGGCCATGTCGATGGCCGAGCACCTGCTCACGCTGCCGCCCGCGTCGCGCGTCAATACGGTGCACATGATGCGCCAGATGCGCCCCGTCCCCGGCCCCGACATGCAGCGCCTGGCCGACGCGCTGCACGATCACGGCGCCAAGAGCGACCTGATGGAATCGCGCGCCGCCTTCGCCGAGAAGCGCAAGCCGAACTTCAAGGGTTGGAACGACCCCGCAGACCGCTATCGCCTGCCGACGCTCGAGAGCACGAAGAAGTAGAGGGACAATCGGCGCTTCTCATATTCCTCTCCTCCGATAGAAGGAGAAGAGCATGAAACCTCAGTACGCTTGGCCCTCGCAGCGGACGCCGACCGTCTGGACGATCGCGCCGCGGGCGTCGGCATAGTAGACGTGCGTGCCGTTTTCCTGGCCGCGCTGGATGCCGATCATGATGGTGTCGCTCGGCACGATGTTCGTCAGCACCACGAGATGGCGATCGGAGAACTGGACCGACGCGCGCACCGGCGGCGCGCCGTTGTAGATCACGGTGGGCTCGCCGCCGCGGTTGATGATGGCGAACTTGGCGCCGTCGTCGGCGACGCAGACCGATTGCCCGTCGGTGATCGCGACCGACGCGGGTTTCGGTGCGGAGGAACGACCGGCCACGCCGCCGATCGGCGCTGAGGGCGGCAGGTCGGAGGCACCGAGCTGGCTCGGCTGGTTGATCGGCGGCACGGGCTTGGGCTTCGTCTTGACCGGCGGTTTCGCCTCGACCGGCCGCGCGGTCTCGGCAGCCATGACTTCAAGTCCCGGACCTGTCACGGCACGGGTGGCGAGATAGCCGCTGACCCCGATGAAAGTCAGCAATACGACGGCGACAACCAGGATCGAGCGGCGCCGCGCCATCGCGTCGGCGTGAGGCAGGTAAGCGGGCGGCGGCGGCGCGGGCCGGGGTGGCAGGAAAGAACTTCGCGCAGAAGACTTGGGAGTCGAAGAGGGGGGAGTCGAAGACGGGGGTGTCGAAAAACGAGGCGCCGAAGATGGGGGCGCCGGTGTCACGATGGGGTTTGCCGCTG
>JABMNB010000258.1 GCA_013205335.1 Rhodospirillales bacterium | reverse complement strand
TAACCTCACCCTGAGGAGCATCGCGCAGCGATGCGTCTCGAAGGGTGGGAACGCGCACCTTGCCTGTTACCCATCCTTCGAGACGCGCCGTGGAGTTTATCCCGAGGTACTCGAGGGGCGGCGCCCCTCAGGATGAGGTCATTGTTGGGAGGCTCGCTCCTCCGAAACTACGCCGCGTCGTGAAAGATGATGCCCAGCGTGAAGCGTTCGCCCTCTCGCAGGCTCGACACGCCGTGGCGCATGGCGGTGCGGTGCCAGCCGCGGACGCCCTTCGCGGGCCGCTCGTTCACGGTGAAGATCACGGCGTCGCCCTGCTCCAGCGGCACGACCTCGCCGCGCGACTGCAGGCGCGGACGCTGTTCGACCAGCATGAACTCGCCGCCGGAGAAGTCGCGGCCCGGCGCGCTCAGCAGCACGGCGGCCTGCAGAGGGAAGACCTTCTCGCCATAGAGGTCGCGGTGCAGGCAGTTGTAGTCGCCGGGACCGTAGCGCAGCAGGAGCGGCGTCGGTCGCGTCTGGCCGGCCTCGTGGCACTCGCTCAGCCAGTCCTTCAGGGTGGCCGGGAAGCGCTGGGGTCGGCCAAGCCGCTCGTTCCACAGGTTCGCTACCCTGGCCAGTTCCGGGTAGAGCGCCTGACGCAGCCGCTCGACGGGTGGCGGCAGGTCATAGGCGAAGTATTGATACTCACCCTGCCCATAGCCATGGCGCTGCATGACGATGTGCTTTCGGAAGCGGGCCTGCTGCGGCCACAAGGCGGCAAGCGCGCGGCACTCCGCAGGCTCGATCAGGTTCCGCACCACGGTAAAGCCGCGATCGGCCAGGGTTTCGCTGTCGTAAACGGATGAAACTTCCATCCGGACATCCTGACGCGGCGGGGCCGGTTCTTCTATCCGCCGCCCGCCTGATATATTATGCGCGTCGGCTATTCGCCTTGGCCCTCTCCCGGCCCGGAGAGGGCTTTTGTTCAACTTGGGGTGCTGTGAAATGGCCGAGCCTGTCCAACCCGACAAGGAGCAGAAGCGGCTCATCCGCATGGCAGAGACCATCTCCAAGGCGCTGCCCTACATGCGCCGGCACAACGACGCGACCTTCGTCGTGAAGTACGGCGGCCATGCCATGACCGACCCGAAGCTCGGCGATCTGGTCGCTCGCGACGTGGTGCTGATGAAGCAGGTCGGCATGAACCCGATCGTGGTCCATGGCGGCGGCCCGCAGATCAACAAGATGCTGGAGCGGGTCGGCATCAAGAGCACGTTCGTGAACGGCCTGCGCGTCACCGACGCCGCGACGATGGAGATCGTCGAGATGGTCCTGGCCGGCTCGATCAACAAGGCGATCGTGGCCGACATCAACGAATGCGGCGGCATCGCCGTCGGCATCTGCGGCAAGGACGGCAACCTGATCCTGGCCAAGAAGGTCACGCAGATCCGCGATCCCAAGACCGGCGAGCTCCTGAAGGTCGACCTGAAGCAGGTGGGCGAGCCCGCCAAGATCAACGTCATGGTGCTGGAGCAGCTGCGCCGCGCCGACGTGATCCCGGTCGTCGCCCCGATCGGGTTCGGCGTCGACGACGAACTGACGTACAACATCAATGCCGACACCTCGGCCGGCGCCATTGCCGGCGCGCTGAAGGCCAAGCGCCTCCTGTTCCTGACCGACGTGCCGGGCGTGCTCGACAAGGACGGCAAGGTGATCCCCGAGATGACGATCGAACAGGCGCGCGCCCTGATCGCCGACGGCACGATTTCCGGCGGCATGATCCCCAAGGTCGAGAACTGCATCGATGCCGTGAACTCGGGCGTCGAAGCCGCCGTCATCATGGATGGACGGGTGCCCCATTGCCTTCTGCTGGAGGTCTTCACCGAGGCGGGCGTCGGCACCATGGTCCGCCGCACTTGACCGTGACGTGACCTTGAAAAGCTCCTTTCCTCTGCATAGTTAGGCCCGATGGCTCTCCTGCCCATCCTGACCGCGCCCGATCCGCGCCTGAAGAAGAAATCCCTGCCCGTCGACACGGTCGACGCCGGCGTGCGCCAGCTCATGGATGACATGCTGGAGACGATGTACGACGCGCCAGGCATCGGCCTCGCCGCGCCGCAGGTCGGCGTCCTGAAGCGCGTCGTCGTGCTCGACATCGACCGCGAAGACACCAAGACCGGCCCGCTCTTGATGGCCAATCCCGAGATCGTCGCCGCCTCGGACGAGGACGTATCCTACGAGGAAGGTTGCCTGTCGGTGCCGGATCACTATTCCGACGTCGTGCGTCCGGCCAAGGTGACGGTCCGCTACCTCGACCGCGACGGCAAGCAGCAGG
>JABMNB010000257.1 GCA_013205335.1 Rhodospirillales bacterium | reverse complement strand
CTCCGCCACCTTGTCGAACAGGTTCACGCCCTGCGCCGTGCGCGCCTGCGCGAAGCCTTCGTGGCGGCGACCGCCGAGATCGATCGTGTTCACCGCTCCCGGGGCGGCGTCGAAGCTCAGGAACTGCGCGACCGTACGGCCGTCCAGCAGTCGCTCCCATTCCGACGGTGCGAGATAGAGCCGTTCGGGCGGTACCGGCTTGTAGTCGGCGCCGCCGGTCATGCCGCCCTTGGCGCCGGTCTTCCGGCGGGCGTCGTAATAGTCGGTGATCAGCTCGTGGCGCGCCGCGAAGGCCTCGGCCGCCTCGTGGTCCGCCGTCACCAGGGCGCCGGGACAGTAGTCGAGCAGCGTCTCCATGTGATCGTGGAACAGCGGCAGCCAGTGCTCGACGCCGACATGGCGCTGGCCGGCCGAGACCGCCTCGTAGAGCAGGTCCTCGCCCGAGACGTTGCCGAACAGCTCGCGATAGCCGCTGCGGAAACGCTCGATGCTCTGCGGCGTCAGCAGCACTTCGCTGACCGGCAGCAGTACGACCTCGTCGCGGTTGCCGGTCGAACGCTGGCTCATCGGATCGAAGGAGCGGATGGCCTCCAGCGTGTCGCCGAACAGGTCGAGGCGCAGCGGCTCGGTCGTGCCCGGCGGGAAGAGATCGAACAGGCCGCCGCGGACGGCGAACTCGCCCGGCTCCATCACCGTTTCGGCGCGGCCATAGCCGTTCTCGGACAGGAACTTGGTGAGCCAGGCCACGTCGACCGTCTGGCCCTTGCGCAGGATGGTCGCAGCCTCGGCATAGAGGCTGCGCGGCGGCACGCGCTGCAGGGCCGCGCCCACCGACGCCAGGATGATCCGCGCCGGGGCACCGGGCGTCTTGGGCGCCGCCAGCCGGCTCAGCGCCTCGAGACGCTCGGCCACGATGTCGGGATGGGGCGACAGCCGGTCATAGGGCAGGCAGTCCCAGGCCGGGAAGACCAGCACCTCGCGTTCGGGGCTGAAGAACCGCAGCCCGTCCTGCAGCCGCTCCAGCCGCTGTCCGTCGCGCGCCACGTGCAGAATGTCCGCGCCGCCGGTCGCCCGCGCCAGTTCGGCCAGGACCATCGCATCGGCGCCCTCTGGCAGGCCCGCGATCGTCCATTTTCCGGCCTTGCGCGCAATCGAGGCCAGCGCATTCACGAACGGCAGAGACACTAGAACCTCACGCGAAACGCCAACAGCTTGCGCACCACCGGCGTGTCGTGCTCGGGCGGGACGGCCGTCTTGCCCGCGACCCAGTCGTAGATGTCGTTGTCGGCCACCGCGAGCAGGCGCTCGTACTGGTCGAGTTCGGCGGCGCCGAATTCGGCGATGTGGGCGCGCGCGAACTGGCCAAGGAGGATGTCGTTCTCCTTGTTGCCGCGGTAGGTGCTGCGGTACAGCAAACGCTTCCGGCGCGTTTCAAGATCCGTGTCGGCGGTCATATCTACCACGGTCATGTTCCCGGTCAGGTTTTCCCCAGTCCCGGGCCGAAAAAGGGGCGTAGCATATAGGCGGCGGCGATGACGAAGTCACGCAGCCCCTGAACAAGCCAACCATGCGCCCGCAAAGCCTCACGCCCCTCTTCGCCCATGTCACGTCGCTGCCCGGCATCGGCCCGCGGCTGGGCGCGCTCGTGGAGAAGCTGGCGGGCCCGCTGGTCGTCGACCTGCTGTGGCACCTGCCCTTCGCGGTGATCGACCGGCGCAACGCCCCCGACGTCGCCCAGGCCCGCGGCGGCGAGGTCGCGACGCTGACGGTGACGGTGGACGAGCATCTCGTGCCGCACAGTCCGCGCCAGCCTTACAAGGTCTGGTGCAGCGACGAGAGCGGCCGGATCTGCCTCACCTACTTCAACGGCCGCGAGGACTATCTCAAGAAGTTGCTGCCGCCCGGCGAGACCCGCGTCATCAGCGGCAGGGTCGAGATCTACCAGGGCGAGGTGCAGATGACGCACCCCGACCACGTCGTGCCGCTCGACGACCGCGACTCGATCCTGCGCGTCGAGCCGCTCTATGGCCTGACCGCCGGCCTGACGCAGCGGCCGGTGCAGAAGGCGATCGCAGCCGCCGTCGAGCGCGCGCCGGAGTTGCCCGAATGGCAGGACGCCGCCTTCCACAGGAAACAGGGCTGGAGCGACTGGAAGACCGCACTCGGTCGCGCCCATGCGCCCGGCGAGCCGGGCGACCTGTCGCCGGCGCACCCTGCCCGCGCGCGGCTTGCGTTCGACGAACTGCTGGCGAGCCAGCTCGCCATCGCCCTGGTACGGCACCACAATCGCGTCCTCGCGGGCCATGCCACCGAGGGTGACGGCCGGTTGCGCAAGGCCGCCCTCGCCGCGCTGCCCTTCGAGCTGACGGCCAGCCAGCAGGCTGCCATTGCCGAGATCGCCGCCGATCTGGCCAAGCAGGAGCGCATGGTGCGGCTGCTGCAGGGCGATGTCGGCAGCGGCAAGACGCTGGTCGCGCTGCTCGCCATGTTGATCTGCGTCGAGGCCGGCGCGCAGGCTGCGATGATGGCGCCGACCGAGCTGCTGGCCCGCCAGCACTACGCCACCATTGCGCCGATCGCCGAGGCGGCCGGCGTGCGCATCGCCCTCCTGACAGGCCGCGACGGCCAGCGCCTCAAGAAGCAGACGCTGCAGGGGCTGGCCGACGGCACGATCCAGCTGGTCGTCGGTACCCACGCGCTGGTGCAGGAGGATGTCGAGTTCGCCGACCTCGCGATGGCGGTGGTCGACGAACAGCACCGGTTCGGCGTCCATCAGCGCATGGCGCTGTCGTCGAAGGGCCACGCCGTCGATCTGCTGGTGATGACGGCGACGCCAATCCCGCGCACGCTGATGCTGGCCGCCTATGGCGATCTCGACGTCTCGAAGCTTACCGAGAAGCCCAAGGGCCGGCAGCCGATCGACACGCGCACCATTCCGCTCGAGCGCATTGGCGAGGTCGCCCAGGGCATCGGCCGCCAGATCGCGACCGGCGCGCGCGTCTACTGGGTCTGCCCGCTGATCGAGGAATCCGAGGAGATCGACCTCGCCAACGTGACCGAGCGCTTCCGGCTGTTGAACGACCGCTTCCCCGGCAAGGTCGGCCTGCTTCATGGCCGCCTGAAGGGGCCGGAACGCGAAGCCACGATGGCCGCCTTCTCCGACGGGCGGCTGTCGATCCTCGTTGCCACGACCGTGATCGAGGTCGGCGTCGACGTGCCGGCGGCGACGGTCATGGTGATCGAGCATGCCGAGCGCTTCGGCCTGGCGCAGCTCCACCAGTTGCGCGGCCGGGTCGGTCGCGGCAGCGCCAAATCGACCTGCCTGCTGCTCTATGCCCTGCCGCTCGGCGAGACTGCCAAGGCACGGCTGGCGATCATGCGCGAGACCGAGGACGGGTTCCGCATCGCCGAGGAGGATCTCAGGCTGCGCGGCGCCGGCGAGCTTCTGGGCACGCGCCAGAGCGGCCTGCCCGACATGCGCCTGGCCGACCTCGCGATCCACGGCGAACTGCTCCAGGCCGCGCGCGACGATGCGCGACTGGTGATCGATCGCGATCCCGACCTTCAGACCGAACGCGGGAAGGCGCTGCGCGCCCTCCTCTACCTCTTCCGCCGCGACGACGCGGTCAGGACGCTGCGGGCGGGGTGATCCTCTCTATTCCTCCCCAGTCCGCTGGGGAGGTGTCGGCGTCGTATGCCGACGGAGGGGTCATTGGTCTTTGTCGCGCATGACCCCATCGCCCCGTAAGACGGGGCACTTCCCCATTTGAATGGGGAAGCAAGTGACGAGGACATTGATCAGCCGATCTGGCTCACGTAGGTGCGCAGCGCATCGCGAGCCGCTTCGGCCGCCTTGTCCGCATCGGCGCGGCGCTTGGCGAGCGCTTCGAGGTCGGTTTCCTGCTTGTCGAGTGTCGCGAGATATCGCCGCTGCAGATCGCTGTTGGCCGGTACGCGCGCCAGGTTTTCGCGCAGGCGCCCCTGCTCCTGTACGATCGCCTGGCGCTCCGCATCGACCTGCGCCACCTTGCGCTGGGCTTCCGCCACCGCCTGCTGGAGCTGCAGCACGCGGGTCAGCGCATCGCGGGTCTTGGCATCGAATTCCCGGGCCTGGGCATAGACGCGGATCTGCTCGGCCGCGCTCTCGACCAGTCGGATCTCTTGCTGCTGCGTCTGTTCCTGCACGACCTCGAAGCTCTGCGTCTGGTCGCCACCCGGAAGCTGGAACGGGATGCGATAGTTGCCTTCGCTGAGCTCGACGTCCTTCGACTCCGGCTTGGTCAGCGTCCAGCCCGGCAGGCGGCGCTGAACCACCACGAGCTGGCGCGGTTCCTTGGCCGGGCCGCGCACGCGATAGACCGTCGTCTGGCGCACGACGCGCGAGAGCCGCAGGGCGCCGTTGGCGATGGTGCCAGTCGACAGGCGCTCGCTCTGCGCCACGTCGCGCTCGATCGTGATCTTCTCATCCAGCGCATAGGCCAGAAGGCGCGTCTCGCCGACCGGGAAGCCCGAGAGGCGCGCATCGCCGACATAGGAGACGGAACCCGCCCTGTCGCGCTCGTAGAGGGTGATGATGCCCGGCGGCAGGCCGGATTCGCCGTCGTTGGTCAGGCGGATCGCAGCCAGCGGATTGCGGGCGGCGGTTTCGGCCGGGTAGAGCGCGAGCCGCTGCGCCGGCACCTGGCGATCGACGATCGGAATGGAGAGCGTGCGGCCGTTCTCGACGCTGACGGCACGCGGAAACTTGAAGATCACCTGCGTGGCGGCATCGCTCGCCTCGATCTGCTCGGCGGCCGACGCCATCTCCGCGGGAGGCGGCGGCGGCGGCGCCATGGCCGGCGCGGCGGTCGAGCGTTCCTGTTGTGCGCGATAGGGCGCGGGGGCCGGCATCGGCAGCGACGACTTCGCGCGCTGATCGGCTGCGACGCCACCGCGATCGAGGCCCGGCATCAGCCGGCCGGCGACTTCGACCGGCACTTCGGGCCGCGTCACGTAGTAGGCGTTGTAGAGGGCCTGACGGAACGCGACCGGCCGGCCCGATACGAGGGTGAGTTCGACGTCCTTCCAGTCCTGGCCACTCATGTTCTCGACGACGGCCCAGCCCTGGAGCGCCGAACGCGGCGTGGCGGGATCGGCGCCGAGGGTCAGGCGATACGAGGCTTTCCAGACCGGCGCCTCGACGATGTAGGCGACGCGCACCGTGCGCCTGCCCTGCCCGCGCACCGAAAGGTCGATGGTGCGGGCGTCCTTGGCACGGTTGCCCTGGATGGCGACCAGCGCCTGGCCGACCTTGTCGCGCAAGGCGGCATCGGCGAACTGCAGGTTCTCGGCGTCCTCGAGGATGAACTGCTGCAGGCCGCGATCGGTGTAGAGCGTGACCCGCGTGCGCTTCACCGTGCCCTTGCCGTCGGGCAGCGCCACGCTGTCCTCCTCGACCGCCACGATGCGGCCGGAGATCGAGCGGCTGCCGCCCACGGTGACCTGGGCGCCCTTCAGGGTCTGCAGCAGCTCGGCGGGCGATCCCAGCGCATTCTGGTCGAACGGCAGATCCTTGAATGCCTGCGCCAGCGGCTCTCGGCCGGGCAGACTCAGCCCGCCGACGCTGCCCTTGTCGTCATAGACGACGAGGCTTTTCAGCACGTCGTCGACCTGGCCGAGCGACACGGTGAGCTTCAGGCTCGCGTCGCCGTCGACGTTCGCCTCGTATTCGAAGTAACCGAGGCCGCCCGACGACAACATGACGCGCTTCAGCGTGAGGTCCTGGGCAAGGGCGAATGTCGGGAACGTAAAAAGACCCACGAGGGCCACGACGTTCATCAAAATGCGCATGGTCTCTCCGGGTCGGTACCGGCATACCGTGAACAGCGACTGTGACACAAGGACGGCAGCGCCGCGACCAAACTACGGGTGTCACTCCGCATTCTTGTCATCCTGGGCGCAGCGAAGGATCTAGCGCCAGCAGCAAAGTGCTTTGATCGCTCCGTCAGGTCCTTCGCTGCGCTCAGGACGACATGACTTAAGAAAGCGCGTCCTTGAGGGCTTCGAGCGGCAGAAGCACGCACTCCTGACGTGACTTGTGCGCGGCGACGGGCGCGAAGGCGCTGAACGGCTCGTGGGTGTCGCCGGACTCACGGCCCAGCGCGCGC
Source organism: Rhodospirillales bacterium (assembly GCA_013205335.1). Lineage (GTDB taxonomy): Bacteria > Pseudomonadota > Alphaproteobacteria > Reyranellales > Reyranellaceae > Reyranella. The sequence continues at coordinate 5,458 of JABMNB010000257.1, read as the reverse complement.
TCGGCGTCATGACGCAGCTCGGCGATGCCGGCCGCATCGCGGCCAATCGCGACCGACGACAGCGCCGAGGCCGAGGCCTGACACAGCAGACAACCGCGCACCTGATGGCCGATCTCGGCGATCCGCCCCTCGCCGTCCAGGCGCACGTCGATGACCACGCGATCGCCACACAGCGGATTGTCACGGCGCGCCGTTCTGGTCGGATCGGCGAGCTTGCCGGCGCCGGTCTTGGCCTTGGCCAGCGCGACGATGCGCTCCTGATAGAGCTGGTCGCTCATCGCAGTGTCTTCGCGGCATGTGCTACGCCGGCCAGCAGCGCGTCGATGTCGCTGTTGTCGTTGTACGGCGCCATCGACACGCGAGTCGTGCCGTCGAGGTCGAAGCGGTCCATCAGCGGCTGCGCGCAATGATGGCCGGCACGGACCGCGACGCCGAACGAGTCGAGCATCTGCGCCACGTCGTGCGGGTGCACACCGTCCAGCATGAAGGACACGACGGGATAGCGGTTCTGCAGGCCCGCCGGGCCGAAAATCTGCGTGCCGTCGATCTTCTGCAGCCCGTCCATCAGGCGCTGCACCAGCCCCATTTCGTGGTCGTGCGCCGCCGTCCAGTCGAGCGCCTGCATCCACGCGCAGGCGGCACCGAGGCCGATCGCCTGACCGATCGCCGGCGTGCCGGCCTCGAAGCGGCGCGGTGACGGCGCCCACGTCGTTTCGGCCAGGGTCACGCGGCCGATCATCGAGCCGCCCCCCATGAAGGGCGGCATCGCGTCGAGAAGTTCCGGCCGTCCCCACAGCACGCCGATGCCGTTCGGCCCGTAGGCCTTGTGCCCGGAGAAGGCATAGAAATCGACGCCCAGCGACGGCAGGTCGAGCGGGCCATGTGGCGCACGTTGCGCCCCGTCGAGCATCACCTTCGCGCCCACTGCCCTGGCCGCCTCGACGACGGCTCGCACGTCTAGCAGTGCGCCCGTCACGTTCGAGACGTGGGCCAGCGACACCAGCTTCGTGTTCGGCGTCAGCAGGCTCGGCAGCGCCGAGAGATCGATGCGGCCGTCGGTCGTGACCGGCAGCATGTCCAGCTCGATGCCCGAACGCGACCGCAGCAGCTGCCACGGCACGATGTTGGAATGATGCTCGAGTTCCGACAGCAGGATGCGGTCGCCCGGCTTCAACAGGGAGCCGTACGAATAGGCGACGAGATTGATCGCCGCCGTGCAGCCGCCGGTGAAGACGATCTCCATCGTCGGCACGCCAAGGAACACCGCAACCTCGGCACGGGCGTTCTCGAACGACTCGGTCGCCCGCTCGGCCAGCCGGTGGACGCCGCGCAGCACGTTGGCGCGACCCGTCGTCTCATATTTTCGCACCGCGTCGAGGACCGTCAGCGGCGTCTGCGCCGAGGCGCCGTTGTCGAGGTAATGGACCGGCAGCCCGTCGATGATCTCGGACAGGATCGGAAACTGGCCGCGGACGGCGGCGACATCGAAACTCATTTCTCGGTCTCTTCGCTGGGAGCGCGCCACTCCAGCGGCGCCTGTTCCTTGCGGTTGCCACGTTGCTTGTGCGCGACTGGAGTCGCGCGCTCCCGGCGCATCATCGTCATGTCGATCGTGCCCGCCAAGCGGCCAGTGCCTCGGGCGTGTCGATGTCGGTGATCGCCGCCTCGCCCGCCATCTCGACCTCGCAGACGAGATCGGCATGCTCGCCGATCAGGTGCTTGGCGCCGCTGTCGCCGGACAGCTTCGCCATCTCGGGAAAGAAACGCCGCGCCCACAGGACGGGATTGCCGCGCTTGCCGCCGACCGTCGGCACGCAGATGGCGCGGCCCTCGACCGGACTGAAGGCGGCCATCAGCCGATTGAGCAGCGCTGCGCCGACGCCCGGCATGTCGCCGAGCTGGACGATCGCCGCATCGACGGTGGTCGGCAACGCGCCAATGCCGGTACGCACCGACGTGCTGAGGCCCTCGGCGAAAGCCGGATTGGTGACGAAGCGCACGCTCGAGCGCGGCGGCACCGACTTCTCGACTGCGGCGCGGACATCGGCGGCCATGTGGCCCAACACGACCACGACCTCGACTGCCTGCGAGGCGAGTGCCGCCGTCACCGCATGGACGACCAGCGGCGCGCCTTCGGCCTCGGCCAGAAGCTTGTTCGGGCCGCCCATGCGCGTCGAGCGTCCGGCGGCCAGCACCAGCACGGCGACTCGCGGCGCCTGCTGCGGGCTCGCCTCCTCGGAGTCGGTCTCGTCGCGCGGCTGCGGACGGCTGGGAATCTCCGCGAGCAGCCCGCCCGATCCCATGCGCACGATCTCGGCACGGCCGACCGGCAGGCGGGCGGCCAGCCGCTCCAGCACCATGTCGAAGCCGTTGTACTTGGGCGACTTGGCGCAGCCCGGCAGGCCGAGCACGGGCTTGCCATCGAACTCGGCCGTGAGCAGCAGGTTGCCGGGATCGACCGGCATGCCGAAATGAATGACCGTGCCGCCCGCCGCCTCGATGCCGGCCGGCACCACGTCGTTGCGGTCGACGATCGCCGAGGCGCCGGCGATCAGGAACAGGTCGCAGCCCTCGGACTTCAGCTCGGCCAGCGCACCGGCGATGGCCCTGGCGTCGTGGGTGACACGGCGTTCGCCGTTCAAGGTGCTGCCGAGCGAGGTCAGACGCCTGGTGGTCGTGCTCACGGCCTTGTCGAGCACCTTGTCGCGGGTGCCGGGCAGCCTCGTCTGCACCAGGCCGGCGCGCATCGCCTGAAAGGGAGCGACCGAAATCATCGGCTGGTTGGCGGTCTTGGCGACGTCGACGGCGCGCGCCACGGCGGTGCGCGGGGCGCCATAGGGGATGATCTTCACCGTCGCCACCATCTGGCGCGGCTCGACCCGCGCGAACGGCGGCAGCGTCGCCACGGTCACCGATTCATGGAGTTCGTTGAGCACGTCGATGCGCTCATGGTCGAGCACGGCGAGCCCGGCCTCGCGGGCAAAATGATTGCAGCGTCCGGTGAAAGCCGCCGTGACGTCGATCCCCTCGCCCGCCAGCACCCTGGCGACGGTCGCCGCGGCCTCGTCCTCATGCATGTCGTCGGCATCGAGACGGGCGGCGATCACGGTCGAGACACCTGCTTCCTTCAGGCGCGCGACATCCTCGTCCGAGAGGATGCGGCCCTTGGAGAAGTTGATCCCGTCGGCGCGCCGGCTGTGCGCCAGGATGGCGCCGGCGGCCTCGTCGACCGGTGTCTCGCCGAATCTCACGCGGCCGCCACGTCGGGGGCGGCAGTCCTCGGCGCCGAGAGTGCCTCGAGCCGGCGCGCGCGGACTTCCACGATCTGGCCCAGGATCGAGATGGCGATCTCTGCCGGCGACTTGGCGCCGATGTTCAACCCGACCGGACCGTGGACGCGCGCGAACTGTTCCTCGGTGATACCGGCCTCCGCCAGCCGTTCCTTGCGCTTGGCGTGGGTCTTCCGGCTGCCGAGCGCGCCGATATAGAACACGTCCGACTTCAGCGCATATTCCAGCGCCGGGTCGTCGAGCTTGGGATCGTGGGTCAGGGTCACGACCGCGGTCGATACGTCGAGGCCCATCTTCTCGAAGGCCTCGTCGGCCCACTCCTGCATCACCTTGACGCCCGGGAAGCGGCTGTCGGTGGCGAAGGCGCGACGCGGATCGACGACGGTGACGTCGAGATCCATCAGCGACGCCATCGGCGCCAGCGACTGTGCGATGTGGACCGCGCCGACGATGATCAGCCGCGCCGGCGGCACATAGACGTTGAGGAATATCCGCTGGCCGTCGAGCTCGATCGTCTCGCTGCGGCCGATGCCGAGCGCCCGGCGCGCGGCGGCAACCAGCGCGGCATCCTCCGCCTGCGCTCCCAGCACCCTGTCCGGATGGACCAGCGTCTCGGCGCCGTCGGAGAGCCTTGTGGCGAGAGCCAGGGCCTTGCGCTGCGTGCGTGCTTCCTGGAGGGCCGCGAGTGTCTCGGCTTTCATCGGATCAGTTCACCTTCTCGACGAACACCTGGACCTTGCCACCACAGGCCAGGCCGACATCCCAGGCCTGCTCGTCGGTGACGCCGAAATCGAGCAGGCGCGGCTTGCCGTCGGCGATTGCCGCCAGCGCTTCCCTCACGACCGCGCCCTCGATGCAGCCGCCGGAGACGGAGCCGACCATGGAGCCGCTGTCGTCGACGCCGAGCTGGCTGCCGACCGGGCGCGGCGAGGACCCCCAGGTCGTGATCACGGTGGCGATGGCGACGCCCTTGCCGCCCGCCTTCCACTTGCCCACCTGGTCCAGGACATCGAGTGCGTCGCTCATGGTCTACTCCTTGCGAAGTTCTGTCTGCCATCCCGCCAGGCGCCTGTCGGCGCCGACGCTGCGCGCGCCCAATGCCGCGATCAGGCCGGACAGGCTTTCCAGATTGTGCACCGGCCGGAACTCGTCGACATGCGGCAGCATGGCCTTGTTGCCCTGAGACTTGGGCTCATAGGCGCCGTACCGCAAGAGCGGGTTGAGCCAGATCATACGTGAGCAGGACTTGTGCAGGCGTTCCATTTCCTCATCCAGACCGGAGGCGCCCTCGCGATCCAGCCCGTCGGTGATGAGGAGCACGACGGCGCCCTGCCCGAGAACGCGGCGCGACCACCTGTTGTTGAATTCGTGCAGCGCCTGGCCGATGCGCGTGCCGCCGGACCAGTCCTCGACCTGCGACGACGCCTTCTGCAAGGCGATGTCGACGTCACGGTTGCGCAACGCCCGCGTCACGTTGGAAAGCCGCGTGCCGAACGTGAAGCAATAGACGCGGTCGCGGTCGTTGGTGATCGCATGCATGAAATGCAGGAACATCCGCGTGTAGCGGGCCATCGATCCGGAGATGTCGCACAGGATGACCAGCGGCGGCGGCCGGCGGCGCGGCTCGCGCTTGCGCAGTTCGGTCAGCCCCTCCGGCCGCAGGGCGCGGCGCAGCGAGGCGCGGAAATCGATACGCGCTCCGCGGCGCGCTGCCTGGTAGCGCCGCGTGCGCCGTTCCGGCACCGGCAGGCGCAGGCGCGCGATGGCGCGAAGGGCTGCGTCGACCTCGGCCTGCGACATTTGCTCGAAGTCGCGCGTCTGCAGGATCTCGCGGTCCGAGACGGTGAAGGTCGCCTCGACCTCGACTTCCGGAGGCTCCTCGGATTGCTCGGGCGCCTCGCCCTGCCCGGGCTGCAGCGCTTCCTGCAGACGGCGGCTGAGCTGCTTGCCCTTCTCCTGCTCGGCCGGCACGCCGACCTGTGGCAGCAGCATGTCCATCATCTTCTCGAGCAGGCGCGGGTTGCGCCAGTAGACGTGGAACGCCTGGTCGAAAATCTCGCGCTGGTCGCGGCGGTTCACGAACACCGAATGGAGCGTCCAGTAGAAGTCGTCACGATTGCGAATGCCCGCCGCCTCGACGGCCTCGACGGCACGCAGGATCTGTCCCG
>JABMNB010000256.1 GCA_013205335.1 Rhodospirillales bacterium | reverse complement strand
GCCGAGCTGTGGCCCGCCCTGATGCGGCTGCGCGTGGCACTCGTCGTGTCGCTGGCGGCCGTCGTCGTCGCCATGACGATGATCGACAGCCGCTCGACCCTGGCGGCGCTGGCCTTCGGCTTCGGCGTCTGGCTCATCGTCGGCAGCCTGATGCAGCTCGGCGACCGTATCCGCACGCGAACCTTGCGGACCCTCCCGCGCTCGACCCTGGGCATGATCATCAGCCATGCCTCGCTGGGCGTCGTCGTCCTGGGCTCGGTCGCAACCTCGTCGTGGAGCACCGAGCTGATGCAGACCATGAAGCCCGGGGATCGCATTTCCTTCGCGGGCTACGGCGTGCAGCTCGACCGGATGGAAGAGGTGCAGGGCCCCAACTACATCGCCGAGCGCGCGACCTTGATCGTCACGGTCGCCGGCAAGCCCTACGCGATCCTGAAGCCGGAGCGCCGGCTCTTTACCGTGCAGCGCCGTCAGGTCGCCGAGACGGCGATCCAGACCAACCTGCTGCGCGACTTCTATGCGACGCTGGGCGAGGGCGATCCCAGGCAGGGCTGGGTTATACGGCTCTATCTCAATCCGCTGGCGCCGTGGATCTGGCTGGGTGCGGCGCTGTGCGCGCTGGGCGGCTTCGTGTCGCTGTCGGACCGCCGGCTGCGCGTTGGTGCGCCCTCGCGCAGGCCCGTGCTGCAGGCGGCCGAATAGCATGCGCCGGCTCCTGTTCGTCCTGCCGCTTCTGACGCTCGCGCTGATGGCGGGCTTCTTCGCCTGGTCGCTGACCAGCGGCCGCGATCCCGCGTCGATCGGCTCGGTCGCGGCCGGCCGGCCGGCACCGAAGCTCGATCTGCCGGCATTGCGTCCCGGCGATCCACCGCTGACCGACGCCGACTTGCGCACCGGCAAGCCCGTCATCGTGAATTTCTTCGCGAGCTGGTGCACGCCCTGCCTCGCCGAACACCCGCTGTTCACGCGGCTCGGCGAACGCGAGGGCGCTGCGATCGTCGGCATCGCGTGGAAGAACAAGCGCGACGATGCGCTGCCCTGGCTGAAGAAGCTCGGCGACCCCTACAAGCTCGCGGGCCTCGACCTCGACGGCAAGACCGGCCTCGACTGGGGCCTGAGCGGCGTGCCGGAGACCTATCTGATCGACGGCAGCGGCATCGTCCGCCGCCACTTTCGCGGTCCGATCACCGAGCGCGATCTGAACGAGACGATCCTGCCGTTCCTGAAGGGGGCGGTGAAATGATCGGCGCCCGTCTTTTCATGTTCCTCTCCCCCTTGGGGGAGAGGTTAGGTGAGGGGGTGCGCCGCCCCCTCACCCTGCCTCTCCCCCTAGCGGGGGAGAGGAGTTTGAGGAGGATGCTCTGCCTCCTGGTGTTGCTGTTCGCCCTCCCAGCCCTCGCCGTCGAACCGGCGGAGGTGTTGCAGGATCGGGCGCTCGAAACACGGGCGCGGGAGATCGGACGGTCGTTGCGCTGCGTCGTCTGCCAGAACCAGTCGATCGACGATTCTTCGGCAGAGGTGGCGCGCGACATGCGCCGGGCCGTGCGCGAGCGACTCACCGCCGGCGACAGCGACGGCGACATCTTCGCCTTCATGGTCGCGCGCTACGGCGACTACGTGCTGCTGAAACCGCCCTTCAGGGCGGGCACGCTCGTCCTGTGGCTGGGCGCGCCGCTGCTGCTGCTGGTCGCGGGCGGGGCCCTCCTCGTGGCCGCGCGCCGCAGCCGTGCCCAACCCGTCGCTGCGCCGAAGCCGCTCGACGAGGAAGAGCGTCGTCGCCTCGATGCGCTTCTGAAGGACTGACGCACGTGCTGGAATTCCTGCTCGCCCTGCTCACCACCGCGACGGTCGGCGCGCTGCTGTGGCCGCTGCTCAGCCGCAGTCTCGACCGGCGCGACCGGCTCGAGGGCGAGCTGGCGATCTATCGCGATCAGCTGGCCGAACTCGAACGCGAGCGGGCGGCGGGCACGGTGCCCGAGTCCGAGGCCGCCGCCGGGCGCATCGAGATCGAGCGCCGCATGCTGGTGGCCGGTGACGCCGCTGCGGGCGTCAGGCCGTTGGCGGCATCGGAGGCGTGGCAGAAGTGGCTGCCGCCGGCGCTTTCGCTCTTCGTGCCGCTGCTGGCGCTGGGCCTTTATCTCCAGGTCGGCCGTCCCGGCCTGCCTGCCGCACCGTTTGCCGAGCGTCCGGCCGGCCAGCATCCCGCGCCGCCGCAGCTCGACGTGGGCCGCCTGTTGAGCGAGGCCCGCGCGCGTCTCGAGCAGGACCCGGAGGATGCCGATGCGCTGGCGGCGCTGGGCGAAGGTCTGACCCTGGAGGCTGGCGGCACCGTCACGCAGCCCGCGATCGAGGCGCTGCGCCGCGCGCTGCAGGCGCGGCCCGACGATCCGCGTATCCTCTACTATCTCGGCCTGCACGAGGCGCAGAGCGGCGATTCGCGGGCGGCGATCGCGCGCTGGCGCGATCTGGAGGCGAAGAGCCCGCCCGACGCGCCCTGGCTCGGCGTGCTGCGCGCCGAGATCGCGCGTGTGGCCCGGGCGGCGGGCCTCGAAGTTCCGCAAGCCTCTCAGTCCGCCATGCCGCAGCCGAATCGCGAGCAGCAGGAGGCAATGGCGCAGCTCGCGCCGGAGCAGCGCCAGCAGGCCATCCGCTCGATGGTCGAGGGGCTGGCGGCGCGGCTGGCCGACAATCCGCAGGACCGCGCCGGGTGGCTGCGCCTGGCCAATGCCTGGAAGGTCCTGGGCGACAACGAAAAGGCGGCGGACGCCTATGGCCGCGCCGACACGCTGGGCCCGGTTGATGCGCGCATCCTGACCGACTGGGCCGAGGCGCATGTACGCCAGCTCGCGCCCGGTGCCGCGCCGTCGCCGCAGGCCGTCGCGGTGCTCGAGCGACTGGAGAAGGCCGAGCCGCGCAACGCGCTGGCGCTGTTCTATCTCGGGCTCGCCGCTGAAGCCCAGGGCAACAAGCCGGCCGCCCTGCAGCGCTGGAAGACCCTGCTCGCCCTGCTGCCCGCCGACGCCCCGATCCGCGGCCTGGTGGAGGAACGCATCAGGGCTGCCGGGGGCGGCTGACCGGAATTTGCAATTCGCAAATTGCGAAGACAGGCCGGCGCGCACGTTCGCAATTTGCAACGAAGATCGAGTCGATACCACAATATATAGTTAATTCTCGTTTAATCCCCAATATATAGCGTCTCCTGCGATGGCGCCCAATTTGCTTGTTGGAAGCGGAGAATTTTGATTCCGTCCCCCGATCGGACCGCCGAGCCCAGACATGTCGCAGCGTTCGCCCTCCATCGACTTGCGTCTCAGGAAGCTGAGCCGGCGAGGTCAGGTCACCATCCTGATTGGCGTCCTGATGGTTGCCCTGGTCGTCGCGGGCACCGTTCTGATGCTGTGGCAGTTGCGCCGGACCGAGATCGCCGACTGGAAGTCCACGCTCGCCCATACGTCGACCACCCTGGCGGAGAATGCCCGCCAGACGATGCAGGCGGCCGATCTGGTGCTGAAGAGCATTACCGACCGTGTCGGTGACTTGGATGTCGAAACCGACGCCGACCTGCGTCGGGCGATGGGTACCCGGGATGTCTTCGACATGCTCCGCAACAAGGCGAGCAGTGTGCGACAGGTGGACGTTGCCACCATTGTGGCCACCAACGGCGACGTCAACAATTTCACCCGCAGCTACCCGCCGCCCAAGATCAATCTCGCCGACCGGGACTACTTCAAGGCTCACATGGCGGACCCTGCGCTCGATGTTTTCCTGAGTGTGCCGGTCAAGAACCGCGGCACGGGAACCTGGACTTTCTACCTGGCGCGCAAGATCAAGAACAACAAGGGTGCCATGATCGGCTTGGCTCTCACGGGTATCGAGAGCAGCTTCTTTCAGGACTTCTACAAGGCCGTGAATATCAGCGATGACAGCGCCATCTCGCTGTTCCGCAGCGATGGTATCCTGCTCGCGCGTTATCCGGAGCGACCCGAGCTGATCGGCACGTCGTTCCGGGATCAGCCGGTGTTTCGCGACATCATCAGCCGAGGCAACGCGGCAGGCGCCGTTGTCACGACCAGCCCGCGTCTGGCGGACAGCGACGTAACCCGGATGCGTATCGTGGCTCCGCGAACGCTCAAGGACTATCCGCTGGTCGTCAATGTCACCGCCACGGACGATCTCGTGCTCGAACTCTGGTTTCCGACGGCGCAGTTCATCGGGGCAGGGACCGGATGTTCGTTCTCCTCCTGCTGGGCCTGACCGCATGGATTGCCGGCCTGTTGACCCGGCAGGAAGCGAGCGTCGTCGATTTGAAGCGTGCGCGGCAGGCCGCCGAGGATGCTGCTTAGGCAAAGTCCGAATTTCTTGCCATTATGAGCCATGAGATCCGCACGCCGATGAATGCGGTGATCGGCATGGCGGGCCTGCTGTCGGATTCCGCGCTGGACGCGACGCAAAGACGCTACGTACGGATCGTTGAGGATTCCGCCGGTCATCTGCTGACAATCATCAGCGATATCCTCGACTTCTCGCGGCTGGAGGCCGGGCACCTCACAGTAGAAGCCAGTGCCTTCAATCTGCGCGAACTTCTGAAAAGCGCCGTCGAATTGGCTCAGGGCCTTCCAGGGGGCTCGCGGCTCAGTATCGCCGCCGCCTCGGCCAGCGATGTTCCTGAACGATTGATCGGTGACGCCGGTCGCTTGAATCAGGTCTTGCTGAACCTTCTCGGCAACGCAGTGAAGTATACGGAAGCCGGAGCGGTGACCGTGTCTGCGGCCATCGTCGATCGTCGCGGCGAAGCACTCCAGGTTCGTTTCTCCGTGACGGACACCGGCGTCGGGATCGCGCCCAAAAGCATGTCTCGCCTGTTCCGCCCCTTCGAACAGGGCGACAGTCAGCTGGCGCGGCGCAAGGGAGGCACCGGCCTTGGCCTCGCGATCTGCAAGCGGATCATCGACTTGATGGGCGGCCAGATCGGAGTCGAGAGCAAGCTGGGTCGCGGATCGACGTTCTGGTTCGAACTCACACTCAAGCCGGCGCCGCCGGAAGCGGCCGCGCACCCGGCGCCGTCCAGATCGCCCCTCCCGGTGCGGCGCAAGCTCCGGATCCTGGTCGCCGAGGATACGCCGGCCAACCAGGTCGTGGCGCGCGCCATGCTGGAGAAGATGGGGCACCGTGTGCAGGTCGTGGGTGACGGTGACGAGGCGGTATCTGCGGCGGCGGCCGGGACGTTCGACCTGATCCTGATGGACGTCCAGATGCCGAGGATGGACGGCTATGAGGCATCGTCCAGGATCCGGCAGCTGGACCCCGCGAAAAGCCGGGTCCCGATCGTGGCGCTTACCGCCTTCGCCCAGCAGGCAGATCGAGACCGCGCGCTAGCCTCGGGCATGACCGACTATCTCAGCAAGCCGATACGCGCAGTCGATCTTGCGGCGGCAATCGAACGGAACGCGTTGACCTCTGCCGGCACGGCGGAAGTCGAGGAGTCGCCAGCGCTCGATTCCGCGGCCCTCGCCGAACTTTGCGAGTCGGTCGGACACGAGGCCTTTTTGCGGCTGGTGAGCCGCTTCCTCCAGGATGCGTCCGAATCGCTGGGAGAGATCGAGGCGGCGGCCACGGAGAGGGACACTGGCCGCCAGCGCGGGACGGCACACCGGCTGGCGGGGCTGTTCAACCAGTTCGGTGCGACGCATGCCGCTGATGCAGCGCTTGCGGTCGAACTCGCCAATGTCGATGACCTTGGTGTTCGTTGTTCGGAGCTGTTGGCTCAGGGTCATCTGGCGATTGCAGCAATGAAAGCGACAAGGAGGCAGGGAGCGTCATGACGCAGCAGGTGTCGCCGCCGGGCCTCGTGAGACTCGACTCGGGTGGCACGGTCCGCTTCCCGGATGAAGCCGCGCGGCGGTTTCTGGAAAGGGATGGGGTCCCCTGCGAAGGTCGAAAACTGGCAGACATCATCGGGCCGGCGGCCGGCGCGTGGCCGCCCGATGGACGCCAGAAGGCCGCCGTCGGTGACTGGGCCGTGGCAGACCTGTCCATCGAGGTCCGTGTTTGGCCGCTTCCAGGGTCCTCGAACGGCGAATTCGTTGCCGTCCTGACGGATGTGACCGCTGCGCGCGCTTCCATCGCATCCCTGGAACTGACCGAGACCGAACTTCGGGCCGCCATCGAGGCGTTACCCGACGGCTTCGTGATGTTCGACGCCGACGACCGCATCGCCTTTTACAATGCGACCTATCGCGACTTTTACGGCGAGTGCGCCGATTTGATTGCCGTGGGGGCATCCTACGAACGCTGCCTCCGCGAAACGGTGCGCCGGGGCCAGTTCCCCGAGGCGCGCGGCCGGGAAGAGGCGTGGATTGCCGACCGTCTTCGACAGCATCGCGATCCCGGAGGAACGATCGAACGATACACATCCGATGGGCGGTGGATCCGCATCCTGAAGCGCCGAGTGCCCGGAGGAGGCATCGTAGGGCTGCACGTTGACATCACGGACAATAAGGAACGCGAGTTGGCTTTGCTCCACAGCCAGGAGAGGCTGGAAAAGCTGATGAGTAACGCGATTGACTGCGTCATCGGCATCGACAGTCTGGGGCGGATCCTCGAGTTCAATGCTGCCGCGGAAGAAACATTCGGATACCTGCGGGAGAATGTGGTCGGGAGGGAAATGTCCAACCTCATCATGCCCGAAGAATACCGTGAGGCTCACCGCAACGGCTTGCGGCGCTACCTCTCGACGGGAGAGACGACCATACTCGGGAGACGGATCGAGATCACCGCACAACGCAGCGACGGTTCCGTTTTCCCCTGTGAGCTTTCGGTCGTTGCCATCGGGTCGTCGGATCAGCCGGGCTTCGTCGCCCACCTTCGCGACATTGCCGATCGCCGGCTGTCTGAGAAGAAGCTGCGACAATCGGAGCAGAGTTATCGGCAGCTGTTCGAGAATTCGAGCGAAGGGATATTCGTCATCCAGAACGAGCGCATTGTACTCGCGAATCCAGCCGCCGAGAGTCTGATGCGTGACCGCCAGCGACCCCTCGTGGGAACAACCGTTCAGGACCTTGTCATGGCCGAGGATTGGCGTGAATTGCGCGAGTACTACGATCGCGAGATGCGTGCCGAGGGGATGTCCCGCAACATGGAGTTGCGGATACGGTCCGGCGGGGAATCCGTGCGCTGGTTCGCATTTTCGGGCGTCTCGATCGAGTGGGAGGGCCGGCCGGCTCTGTTGTCGTTCGCAACCGATGTGACCGACCGACGGCAGAAGGAGCAGGATCTGCTGAAAGCGAAGGAGGCGGCGGAAATCGCGGATCGTGCGAAGTCAGACTTCATCGCAAAGATTAGCCATGAAATACGAACGCCGATGAACGCAGTGATCGGGTTGTCCAGCATCCTGGCCGATTCAGTGCTCGATCCAACACAGAAGCACTATGTTCGCATCATCGAAGAGTCTGCGGGGAATCTCCTCACCATCATCAACGAGATCCTGGACTTCTCCCGGCTGGCGGCCGGCCGGCTGGGGCTCGAAAAGAGCCCGTTCAATTTGCGCGAACTGGCGGAAAGCGCCGTCGACCTCGCGCGGAGGCTGCCGGGTGGAGCGAACCTCGGTCTATCGGCAAAGCTGGCGGCGGACCTGCCCGACGTGCTGGTGGGTGACGCGGGCAGGTTGAACCAGATCATCCTGAACCTTCTCGGCAACGCCGTGAAGTTCACGGCGCATGGGACGGTTACCCTGTCCGCGGAAATCGTCGAACGTCGAATCGATGGAATTCGCGTGCGCTTCGAAGTGCGCGACACGGGCGTGGGGATATCCCCCGCCGCCAGAATCATCCTTTTCAAGCCTTTCGAGCAGGGCGCTGACGAGAAGGTAAGCAGGAAGGGCGGCACCGGTCTCGGGCTCGCGATCTGCCGGCAGCTCGTCGAGTTGATGGGCGGCCAGATCGATGTTGAGAGCGAGTCCGGTGGCGGCGCCCGATTCTGGTTCGAGCTCGACCTCGAGCCGGCCCCTGCTCAGGGTTCCGTCGCTCCTGCCATTCTCGCGACAGCCGTCGCAGCTCCGGTTGCGCGCCGCCTTCGTGTGCTTGTGGCCGAGGACACGCCAGCCAACCAGATCGTGGCGCGCGCCATGCTGGAGAAGATGGGGTATGAGGTCGAGGTGGCGAGTGACGGCGGCGAGGCGCTCGTAGCCGCGAAGGCCGGGAGCTTCGACGTCATCCTGATGGACGTTCAGATGCCGATCATGGACGGTCATGAGGCGACCCGCAGGATTCGCGCGCTGGGCGGCGCCGCGGGTCGGGTTCCGATCATCGCGCTTACTGCATTTGCCCAGGAGACCGACCGCGAGATGGCCCTGGCCGCCGGCATGACCGACTACCTCAGCAAGCCCATTCGAGCTGCCAACCTGGCCGCGATGATCGACAAGACGCTGACGCGACAGGCCACGCCCGCCCCACTGACGCCCGCCGCGGGTCAACTGGACATCGAGGCGCTCGTCGAGCTGCGTGAGGCGGTTGGGGCCGTTTCCTTCGTGCAGCTGGTTTTCAAGTGTCAGCAGGATGCCGCGGCCTCGCTCGCCGAGGTCGAGAACGCCGTGACGACGGGAGACGTGGTGCGCCTGCGCAAGGCGGCACACCGCCTGAGCGGCCTGTTCGGCCAGTTCGGAGCACCGCAGGCAGCGGTAGCCGCCGGTGCTGCGGAGAGCGCCGACGATGCGGACATCATGCATCGTGTCGCCGACCTGCGGCGGCTTGGCCCTGCCGCAATGGAAGCGCTGAAGAGCTGGAGCGACGCCGGCGCCTGATTCCCAATCGTCTTTGCATTCCGCGAATCGGGGGACCGAAGATCGCAATCTGCAAAGGCTGCGATGGTGGCATAGCTTCGAAATATCCATATTCTAAAGGACTTTAGGGCTTTGTGCCGATCGGCCTGCCCCTTGCAGTCCCCTTCCTGAACGATCGAAATTCAGGAGGACGGCCGATCATGCACATGCAACCGACCCGGGTAGAGCGCCCATGGGGTTCCTATGAATCCGTCGCGACAGCTGGCGGATATCAGGTCAAGCGAATCGTCGTGGCGCCGGGCGGTGTCCTTTCGCGACAACGCCACGCGCATCGCGCCGAACACTGGGTCGTCGTTCAGGGGCTTGCCATCGTCGAAGTCGATGGGGTCGAGCGCCGCCTCGGTCCGAACGAGTCCGCCTACATTCCCGTTGAAGCCATTCATCGACTGACGAACGTCGGTGTCGACCCGCTCGTGCTCATCGAAGTGCAGTGTGGAGATTACCTGGGCGAGGACGACATCGAGCGGCTCGAGGACGTCTACGGCCGCGCCTGAGTCTCCAGGCCAGCCGCCCACAATCCAACGGCCCCAACTCCAATCCCGTGCGTGCGTCCTCCAGGGGCGGTTTCAGGCGCGCGTTCAAACAGACCGACATGGAGCAGATATGTCAGATGTGATGCAAAGTCCCGTCATCGGGACAAACAACAACGACTTTCGATCGTGCCCCATGGCGTGGTGTAACGGGTCGTCGGTAACGACGACGTCCGGTTAGGTCCGGATCGGTCAGTCTGCCGCGATGGGCAGGCCGACGATGGGATCATCGCCGACATGGGAG
>JABMNB010000255.1 GCA_013205335.1 Rhodospirillales bacterium | reverse complement strand
GTTCGTCAGCCAGTTGATGCCGCCTTCGGCACCAATGTACAGACCCGGCTGCGGGGCCTGCGCCTGCGCAGCTACCGGCAGCGCTACAATGGCGGCGGCCGCCAGAAGAGCCTTCTTCATGAGTTCTTCCCCTCGTTCTTGAAACTTACGGACTGAAACTGAGTTATCGCGGTTGGCGGCTGTCTCTTGTCGCCACCTCCACCGAATATACACACCACCACTGGTGCGGTGCAACCGGCCGGACCTTGCCGCGCCGACTCGCGGTGAACCTGTGACACGGACGCAACAGTGCGGCTTATCGGGGCGAAGCGGCGCCCTCGAGCGGCGTTCCCCACTGCAAGGCTGCAGCACCAGATATAGTGGTGGTGCCGGCGGCGCTTCGCGGCACCGGGACAGGCATCAAGAAGCCCAGGACACCGCCGCCGGTCGCGCCGCAGCCAAGCCCCTCCGTCAACCTTCGACCTCGGTCCTGTGAGAGAACTTTCGGACAGGCCGGATACGGCAAAGGCACGTCCGACTTGAATTAATGCGCAATCAGCAGGATGCCCATGATCTCCGTGGGCGTGGCAGGCGGCTCTTCCGGCTTGATGCTCGGCGGAGACGGGCTGGAATGAGCCGGCTGGGCCCTTCGGGGACCAATCCTGACCGGCGAGGACCACAAGCAATTGTGGCCCGTCCAGGCCGATCCGGAGATTCTGGTTTAAGATCGCAGCACAAGTTCAGACTGGCCGACCACGCGGTAGACGCCCCGCTTCCCCCGTGAGCTACGTGTCTGAACACTGGAAACGCCATTTCACGATGCAGATGGGCGCCATCGTCCAGCTTTTCTTCGCGTCGCTTTGGACGGTAAATCGCCATTCACGAAAGATGGAGGGAAATGCCATGGCCCAGTACAGCAAAGTCGAGACCGACGGCCGCCTGATGATCGTCACCATCAACCGGCCGGAGGTCTACAACGCCTGCCATCCCATGGCGAACCAGGAACTGGTCGAGGCTTTCGATGAATTCCAGACCAATCCCGAGCTCTGGGTCGCCATCATCACCGGTGCCGGCGACAAGGCCTTCTGTGCCGGCAACGATCTCAAGTATCACGCCGAGATCCAGGCCAAGACCGGCAAGCGCCCGGTCCACCCGGCCAAGGGCTTCGGTGGCCTCGCCAACCGCTTCGACCTCGACAAGCCGGTGATCGCGGCCGTGAACGGCATCGCCATGGGCGGCGGCTTCGAGATCGCTCTGGCCTGCGACATCATCATCGCCTCCGACCAGGCCAAGTTCGCCCTGCCCGAGCCGCGCGTCGGCCTCGCCGCCGGCGCCGGCGGCATGCAGCGCCTCAGCCGCATGATCCCGCTCAAGAAGGCCATGGGCATGATGCTGACCGGCCGCCACGTGCCGGCCAAGGAAGGCTACGAGCTGGGCTTCGTCACCGAAGTGGTGCCGCATGCCGAGCTGATGGCGTCGTCCAGGAAGTGGGCCGCCCAGATCCTCGAATGCTCGCCCATGTCGGTGCGCGCCACCAAACAGGTCGTCATGCGCTCGCTCGACGTGCCGTCGCTCGAGATCGGCATGCGCAACCAGCACTACCCGGCCTTCGTCGCCATGGCGCACAGCGAGGACACGGTCGAAGGACCGAAGGCCTTCGCCGAGAAGCGCAAGCCGACCTGGAAGGGACGCTGAGCGGCACGCCGTATCGGCAGCATCGGGGCACACCCTTGCCCCGATGCACATCGCCAGCCTTGACCACAACGGCATAACCCTATACGTTATAGATCGTCATGATCGTGAGCTTTGGCGACACGGAGACGGCCCGCATCTGGCGCGGCGAAAGAAGCCGCCGATTGCCGTCGGACATACAGAATGTTGCCCTTCGCAAATTGCGTCTGCTCAACAATGCGCAGGGCCTGAACGACTTGCGCGTGCCGCCCGGAAACAGGCTGGAAGCGTTGCGCGCCGACAGGTCCGGCCAGCACAGCATTCGGATCAACGATCAGTGGCGAATTTGCTTCGTGTGGACCGCCGGAGGACCCGACAATGTCGAAATCGTCGACTACCACCCTTAGCCGCAACCTGCTGCGCAACCCTCATCCGGGTGAAATCCTGGCGGAGGAATTCATGAAGCCCTTGGAACTTTCACAGAACGCACTGGCGCGCGCCATTGCCGTGCCGCCTCGGCGGATCAACGAAATCGTGCTGGGCAAGAGGGCGATTACGGCGGACACCGCCCTGCGCCTCGCCCGCTACTTCGGCGTTTCCGAAGGCATGTTCCTCGGCCTGCAGACCGATTTCGAACTGATGGAACGACGCCGCGAGATCGAGCAGGAACTCAAGGCAATCCAGCCTCGCGCCGCTTAACTGGCGCGCGCATGTTTACGGTGATTTGGTACACTGGTCCGGCTTCGAACGATCACAACTTTTGGATCACGAACTCGACCCGCCTGTTCTGAGGTTCGCGAGTCCCTGGAGGCGTTTGCACCAGGATGCCCTTGTCGCCGCGGGCAAAGACAAAAATGCGATCGGCAGGAATCCTCATCTCCAGCAAGCGCATCTTCGCGGCCGGCGCACACGATATCGATAGAGGCACGCTGGCTTCAGTAGTGTCGGCATGCCCGACCATTGAGATTTTGGCGTCGCCCATCTTGCGAAAATTGTCGACGACTTGATTGATCGTACACTCGCCTGCAGTACCGATCTCCGATTCTCCGCACCCGAAGAAGATCACCAAGCTCGGCGGATACATGGCAAACGCCGAGTCACTTGCGGCCGCACCAATGCAACCGCAGAAGAACCTTCTGCAGATGCGGCGCCTCGCTTACCGCCCTTTGAACTTCGCCTTCCGCTTTTCGAGGAAGGCGCTGAGGCCCTCGAAATGGTCCTCGGTCGCGGCGCAGGCGGCCAGGCCCTCGGCCTCGCGGTGGGAATGCTCGTCCCACGAGTTGTCGAACGAGTTGCGGATCAGCTTCTTGGCGACGCCCAGCGCAAAGGTGGGACCGTCGGCCAGTTTGCGGGCCATCTTCTCGGTCTCGGCGACGAGACTGTCCTTCGGCACGACCCAGTTCAGGATGTTGTTGTCCTTGGCTTCCTGGGCAGAGAAACGCTCGCCCAAAAGCGCGATCTCGAGTGCCTTCCGCTCGCCTACGACACGCGGCAGGAAGTAGGTCGCACCACCGTCGGCGCTGAGGCCGATATGGCGATAGGCCAGGGTGAAGAACGAATCGTCCGAAGCGATGGCCAGATCGCAGTTCAGGATCAGCGACAGGCCGAAGCCCGCGGCGGCGCCCTGCACCGAGGCCAGCACCGGCTTGTTCATACGCCGGATCTGGTAGATCGCCTGGTGAGCCTTCACGACACGCATCTCGAAGCCCGCGAGATGGGCCGCCTTGTCCTCGGTCAACGACTTTTGGAAGCCGCGAATGTCGCCGCCCGCCATGAAGTGCGTGCCGGCGCCGCGGATCACGACGCAGCGCACCGCCGGATCCTTCTCGAATTTGGCGCTGTGCTCGATCAGCAGGTCGCGCATTTCCATCGACAGTGCATTCAGCGAATCGGGACGGTTGAGCGTCATCCAGCCGATGCCGTCTTTGACCTCGGCGAGAACGTGCGGTTCAGACATGGGACGGTTTCCTCAGGCGTTTATTGGTCAGAGGCTTATGTTTACCCCGCCGCGCGGTGCGGTGCGAAAAGAATGATGGCGGCGCCGATCAGGCAGACGATGCCGCCGGTCACGTCCCACCGATCGGGCCGCGAGCCTTCGATGGCCCACAGCCAGACGAGCGACGCGGCGATGTAGACGCCGCCATAGGCGGCATAGGCACGGCCCGCCGCCTCCGAGTCGATGAAGGTGAGCAGCCAGGCAAACAAGCCCAGTGCAAGGAGGCCCGGCGCCAGCCACCACGCCGATGCCCCCAGCCGCAGCCACGCCCAGAAGGCGAAGCAGCCGGCGATCTCGAGGAATGCCGCTGCCGTGTAGGCGAGGACCGACTTCAGAACGCGTCGGCCGGGAGCGCCATCAGCGTCGAGGCGCCGGCCTTGATCTGATGGTTGAGCGACACGGTCTGCGGCAGCACGCGCGCCATGAAGAAGCGCGCGGTCGCGAGCTTGGCCTCGTAGAAGCTGTTGTCGTTTCCGGCCGCCAGTCCCTTATGGGCAGCGACGACGATGCGGTTCCACATGTAGGCCATCGCCGTCAGCGCCATCAGACGCAGGAGGTCGGTGGCGGCGCCGCCGGCCTCGTCGGGGTTCTTCATGGCGTTCTGCATGAGAAAGAGCGCGGAGTCCTGGACGCGGCCCAGGGCCTTCTCGAGCGGCTCGACGAACTCCTTCATCTTGTCGTCGCCCTTGTGCGTGGCGACGAACGAGGAGATCTCGCCCAGCAGGCGCTGCGCGGCGCGGCCGCCCTTCATCGGCAGCTTGCGGCCGACCAGGTCGAGCGCCTGGATGCCGTTGGTGCCTTCGTAGAGCTGGGCGATGCGGGCATCGCGGACGAGCTGCTCGACGCCGTTCTCGCGGATGAAGCCGTGGCCGCCCCAGGTCTGAACCGCGAGGTTGGCGCATTCGCTGCCCATGTCGGTGAAGTAAGCCTTGATGATCGGCGTCAGCATCTGGATGAGATCGTCAGCCGCCTCGCGCGTCGCGGCGTCGGGATGCGAATGCGCCTCGTCGATCAGCATGCCGACCCACAGCGACAGCGCACGTGCGCCCTCGGTGAAGGACTTCTGGATCATCAGCATGCGGCGCACGTCGGGATGCACGATGATCGGATCGGCCGGGCCGTTGGCATTCTTCGGACCCGTCAGCGAGCGGCCCTGCAGGCGGTCGCGCGCATAGGCGACGGCACTCTGATAGGCCGTCTCGGCGATGCCGAGACCCTGCATGCCGACGCCGAGGCGCGCGGCGTTCATCATGACGAACATCGCCGTCATGCCCTTGTTGGCCTCGCCGACCAGCCAGCCGGTGGCGCCATCGAGGTTCATCACGCAGGTCGCGTTGGCCTTGATGCCCATCTTGTGTTCGACCGCGCCGCAGCGGATGCCGTTGCGCTCACCGACCGACCCGTCCGCCTTCGGCAGGAACTTCGGGACGATGAAGAGCGAGATGCCCTTGGTCCCGCCCGGTGCATCCGGCAGGCGCGCCAGCACGAGATGGACGATGTTTTCCGTCAGATCATGCTCGCCGGCCGAGATAAAGATCTTGGTGCCGGTGATGCTGTAGCTGCCGTCGGCCTGCGGCTCGGCCTTGGTGCGCAGCATGCCGAGGTCGGTGCCGCAATGGGGCTCGGTGAGGCACATCGTGCCCGACCAGGTACCGGCCGCGAGCTTCGGGAGGTACCGGGTCTTCAGCTCGTCGGAGCCGTGGCGCGACAGCGCCTCGTAGGCGCCGTGGCTGAGGCCGGGATACATCGCGAAGGCCTGGTTCGCGGCGGTGAACATTTCCTGCAGCGCGAAGCCCACCGTCGCCGGCAGCCCCTGTCCGCCGAACTCGGGATCGCAGGTGATGCCCGTCCAGCCGCCCTCGGCGAACTGCTTGTAGGCTTCCTTGAAGCCCTTGGGCGTGCGCACGACGCCGTTCTCGTAGTGACAACCTTCTTCGTCGCCGGTGCGGTTCAACGGGAACAGCACGTTCTCGCAGAGCTTGGCGGCTTCCTCGATGATGGCGTGGATCGTGTCGGGCGTCGCGTCCTCGTAACCCGGCAGCCGGGCCAGGCTCGATACGTCGAGCACTTCGTTGAGAACGAACTGGATGTCCTTGATCGGAGCCTTGTAGACGGCCATGGCTTCTCTCCCTCGGTCGAAGTTTCCTAGTCGCTTTCCGGATCGACGCCGCGCTGCTTCAGCTCGGCGCTCACTTGCAATTCGACGTCCCTGAACTCGCCGATGTGCTGGTCGAGATCGGCGCGGCGCCGTTCCAAGTCGGCGATGTGAAGCTGGCTGCGGCGCAAGAGCTCGCGCAGTTGTTGAACGCCAGTGCGGTCCACCTGGTAAAGGTCGATGAGCTCGCGAATCTCGGCCAGCGAGAAGCCCAGCCGCTTGCCGCGAAGGATCCAGCCCAGCCGCGTGCGGTCTCCCGCGGTGTAGAGACGGGTCGTGCCGTGCCGGCGCGGCTTGATCAGCCCCTCGTCTTCGTAAAAGCGGATCGTGCGAGGCGTGATCGCGAATTCGCGCGACAGTTCGGCGATGCTGTAGATGCGCTGCGCGTCTCGCAGCGCGGGCGTCTGGGCCGAAGGGGTGGCGGCGACCGGCATGATGGCAACGGTTTAGTTGACGTTTACGTAAACGTCAAATACGGCTTCCGTAACCGCTGGATTGCGTAAAGGCTGGCCTCCTATTCGATCGGGACCGTCCGGCGGGTTTCCTCGTTCTTGAAGCCGATCATCATCGGGCGGGCGAGGCCCGGCAGCGCGATCACATCGTAGAGTTCGTTGACGATGCCCTCGAGGCGCAGCCAGTGCCCGACGTCGCCGGTCCGCGTGTCGATCACGAAGACACCGCAGCGTGGGCCGACCTTGGCGGTTGCCAGCCTTTCCTACAGGGGCAGACCAGCGAAGGTGCGGTTTTCGCGCGGCTCCGAGAGGCCAACCAGCGCATAAGGACCCACGAAGTCCAGCCCTCGGAGATAGCCCGGGCAGAAAACCAGCGGCTCGAAACGGCCCGTGGCCAGATCGGCCGTCCCCACCTCGCCCGCTCCCGAGTTCAGCACCCAAAGCTTGCCCTCATGCAGGCGCGGCGAGTGCGGCATCGACAGGGCACGGCAGACGATCTCGCCGGAGGCGACGTCAACCACGACACCGCCACTGCTGCGATGCTCGCGCCAGCCGCCCGCGATGTCGGTCTCCGCCACGCAGGTCACATAGGCCGGCTTGCCGTCGCGCATCGCCAGCCCGTTCAGATGACAGCGGTCCTCCGGCGCCAGCCGCGACACGAAAGACGGCTTCCACACGGGTTTGAAGCTGTGGGTCGCGCTGGTGGTCGCCAGGCAGGAGAACAGGGTGTTGGCGAAGACCAGTTCGCCGTTGGCGTCGAAGGCGACGTCATGAATGTCGAGGTCCGCTGTATAGGAAGCTGATTGCGGAACAAAGAGTGCGTCGTAGCCGGCGTCCCACGGGCTGCATCGACGAAGCTCGTGATCTGGATCATCGACGCGATGGCCCGCCGCGAGCCGTCGAACGCCATCCCCATCGGGCGCTCCAGCGTGCGCTCGAACACCAAAAGACGCCCGGCATGCTTGTTGGCGCCGATCAGGATCACCTTGCTGCTCTGGTAGGTCGAGATCGCCAGGCTGGCGCCGGTGTTGGCCAGCCAGATCGGAAACAGCCGCGAGGCGGTGACTACGAAGCCCGGCTTTTCGTTTTCAGCGGCCGCGGCCATGGTCGCGCCTGGCGCCGCCGTACTGCCAGTCTGCTCCCTGGTGCTCATGCAAAGTGCTTGCCCTGTGTCCGCCCGACCCTGACGCCGCACTATTGAATTAGGCAGTTCAAGGTGGCATGCCGGACGACATAATCACAACAATTCGCGCAAACTGAAGGAAACACCATGGCGATCTACCAGCTCAACGACCGCGTGCCGGTGATCCCGGCCTCCTGCTACATCGCGGAGGGCGCCACCATCATCGGGTCGGTGATCCTGGGCGAACGCGTGAACATCTGGTTCGGCGCCGTGCTGCGCGGCGACAACGAGCCGATCGTGATCGGCGACGACAGCAATATCCAGGAACTGTGCGTGCTGCACACCGACCCCGGCGCGCCGCTCACGATCGGCAAGAACGTGACGGTCGGCCACCAGGTGATGCTGCACGGCTGCACCATCGGCGACGGCTCGCTGGTCGGCATCCAGTCGATCGTGCTCAATCGCTCGGTGATCGGAAAGGACTGCCTGGTCGGCGCCGGCGCCGTCGTGACCGAGGGCAAGACCTTCCCCGACCGTTCGGTGATTTTCGGTTCGCCGGCCAAGGTCGTGCGCGAATTGAACGAGGAGAATGCCGCGCGGCTGGCGATGAGCGCGGAGAGCTACGTGAAGCGCGGCCAGAACTACAAGGCGAACCTCAAGCGCATCGGCTGACGCGATGATCGCGGCACTCGACCATCTCGTCGTCGGCGGTTCGGCCGGCGTCTACGAGACGCTGCTGGGGCGCCGCGCCGCAGGCGGCGGCCTGCGGACCGGCAATGTCGGCCTGCGCTTCACCGGCGGCGCGCCGGGATTGCACGCTATGGTGTTCGCGACGGCCGATCTCGACAAGGCGGCGACGCTGCTCGAGCGGCGTGCGGTGGACGTGACGCGCAGCGACGACGGCCTCGCCTTTGCCGGCCACGGCGTGTCCATCGGGCTCCGTCCGAAAACGGACGAAGCCCCCTCGCCGGTCACGGTCGCCGATGCGGCCGCGGTCGCGAGTCTCGACCATGTGGTCGTGCGCACGCCCAATCCCGAACGCGCCATCGCCTTCTATGCGGGGCGGCTCGGCCTCGACCTCCGGCTCGACCGCAGCAATCCCAAGTGGGGCGCGCGGCTCCTTTTCTTCCGCTGCGGCGACCTCGTGGTCGAGATCGCTCACGATCTGAAGACGGGCGTGTCGGACGCCCCCGATCATCTCTGGGGTCTCTCGTGGCGCGTACCCGACATCGCGGCGGCCCAGGCAAGGCTGAAGACAGCGGGTCTCGATGTCTCCGAGCCGCGCGCGGGACGCCGGCCGGGCAGCCAGATCGTGGCGGTGAAGAACGGGACCGAAGGCGTGCCAACGATCCTGATCGGCGGCGTCGGGCGCTGGTAGGGAGACGCTGGTAGACTGCGACATGCGCCCCCTCCTCGCGATCCTGCTTCTCGTCCTCGCCGCCGCCTGTACGACGCCGCCAACGAGCAAGCCGGTCGTGCAGGCAAAGGATTTGCCGCCGCTCGGCCCGTGCCCCGCGTCGTCGTGGAAGCCTGAAGCCGCGCCGCCCTCGTCGAGCGCCCGGACGTCGATGGTGTTGCTGGCGGTCGGCGAATGGGGCCGCTTCGGCAAGCAGGTCATCACCTACTCGCAGAACGCACCTCCCCGGACGGAGCAACTCGGCATCAAGGAGCGCGACGCGCCTCAGCGCATCGCCGACTACTGGGCTTCGGTCGACAAGACGCTGAGCGGGGTCGACGACGTGCCCTGGTCGGCGGCCTTCATCTCCTGGGACATCGAGAGCGCCGGCGTGCCGCGCGACCTGTTCTGCCCGGACCAACGCCACACGATCTACGTCGAGCGAATCGTCGAGCGGGCGAAGAAACCGGGTGCCGCGTTCATTCCGCACGAACCCGCCGCCTACGCACCCAGGGTCGGCGATCTGATTTGTGCGTCGCGCGAGGGCAGCGGCACGACGCTGCAAAACCTTAATCGTGGGGCAGGACATTGCGACATCGTGGTCGACGTCCAGCCGGGCCATCTCTCCGCCATCGGCGGCAATGTAGGAGACTCGGTCAGCCGCAGCGTCTTTCCACTGGACGGGGACGGGTTTTTGTCGCCCATTTCCCCCCGTCCGGTGTTTGCGGTGATTGAAAATCGTCTGCCCTAGGGAAGGTCAATGGCTCGACTGTCGCTCTATGACTACGTCATCATCGGAGCTGGTTCCGCCGGCTGCACGATGGCCCATCGTCTGGCCGAAAAGGACGGCTTGCGGATACTGGTGCTCGAGGCCGGCGGTCCCGACAATTCGTTCAAGCTCAAGATGCCGGCCGGTTTCGCCAGTCTCAGCGAAAAGTCGTCATACAAGTGGCACTATGAAACCACGCCCCAGAAGCATTGCAACGACCGACGCATGTACTGGCCCCGCGGCAGGACTCTGGGCGGATCGTCGGCAATCAACGCCATGCTCTATGTGCGCGGGCATGCCTGGGACTACGACCACTGGCGCCAGCTCGGCAACGAAGGCTGGAGCTTCAACGATGTCCTGCCCTACTTCAAGAAGGCCGAGAACAACGAGCGTGGCGGCGACGACTTCCACGGCTCCGGCGGCCCACTCAACGTCGCCGACCAGGTCGACCCCTGCAAGCTGAGCGAGGCTTTCCTCAAGGCTGCCGAACAGGCCGGCCACAAGCGCGTCACCGACTTCAACGGTGCCGAGCAGGACGGCGTCGGCTACTATCAGGTGACGCAGAAGGACAAGAAGCGCTGGAGCACCGCCAGCGCCTACCTGCGGCCAGCGGTCGCGCGTGGAAACTCGCACCTCGAGATCGTCACCGGCGCGATGGTCGAACGCATCATCTTCGAAGGCACCCGCGCCATAGGCGTGCGCTATGTGATCGATGGCCGCGACGAGGTCGCGCGGGCCAACCGCGAGATCATCCTGTGCGGCGGCAGCGTGAACTCGCCGCAACTGCTGCAGCTCTCGGGCGTCGGCCCGGCCGATCACCTGAAGTCCCTGGGAATCACCCCAGTGATCGATCTACCGGGCGTTGGCGGCAACCTGCAGGACCATGTGGATGCGGCAATACTGCAGCTCTGCAAGACCAGCGACACGTTCGACCGGCGCAACAAACTGGTCTCGCTCTTCCAGTACGTCGTGAGCAAGAAGGGCCCGGGCACGTCTCCCGTCGCGGAGACAGGCGGATTCCTGAGCACGGCCCCCGGCCTCGCCGCGCCCGACATCCAGCTCCATTTCCTGCCGGTGCTCGTGGTCGATCACGGCCGCACCAAGATCAAGAAGAGCGGGTACAGCCTGCATGTTTGCACGCTCAGGCCCGAGAGCGCCGGCACGATCCGGCTGCGCAGCACCAACCCCAACGACCATCCGCTGATCGACGCCAACTACCTGGCAGAGCGCAAGGATCTCGAGGCGCTGATCGCCGGCGTCAAGATGGGCCGAGATATTCTCGCCCAGTCGGGCCTGGATCCCTACCGGGCCGACGAATTCCAGCCGGGCGCTGCGGCGAAGACCGACGCCGAGATAGAGCAATGGATCCGCGCCCACTGTGAGACGATCTACCACCCCGTCGGGACCTGCAAGATGGGGCCCAGCACCGATCGAATGGCCGTCGTCGACGACAAGTTGCTGGTGCACGGCGTCGATGGGCTGCGCGTCGTCGATGCCTCGGTCATGCCGACGCTGGTCGGGGGCAACACCAATGCCCCCACCATCATGATCGCCGAGCGTACAGCCACCATTATGCACGCCGCCGGACTCACGAACTGAGGCGCGCCATCGGCCACCCGGCTGGCGCGCTCGAGCGGTCAACTGAATGTTCACCACTTAAAAGGCCAGCGAAGAACTCCGCCGCGTTTACCCCGTCATAGAGCCGAAGCCTCTGTGCACAGGTGCTGGCGGCATTCGCCCATGCCCTTCCGGGATGGTGGCGTTCTCGACCCTGCGGCCGAACGCCGTCGTTGTGGATGGTCCTCACGTGCTGGCGCGGCGCCGGGAATGCGTTATTATATGCAGTGCAGCTGTCGTTTTGGACTTGTGCTTTGAAGCCATGACCGTTTCTCCCACCACTATTGTCCGCCGACGGGTCCAGATCGATTTTGGAACCGTGCCGCCAGGCCCGTGGTTTCCAGCCGGTGGTTGGATCGAGGTCGTGTTCAACGCCGCGTCGATCAGCTTTCCGCTGGCTGAGCGGTTCGGAATAGACGCGCTCAGGGATTGTCGGGCGCGCATCCAGGATCCGAAATTGCTGAAGGAGATTGGTGGGTTCCTGCATCAGGAAGCGATGCACGACCGCGTGCATACTGCCTGCAACGACATGCTGGCCCGCCACAATCCCCGGGTCATTCGGGCCGAGCGCGTCAGCGCACGCATCTTCAGATTGTTGTCCCGGACACCGCTTGCCTTCCGTCTTTCGGTCTCGGCCGGCATGGAGCATGTGGCGGCTTTGTTGGCCGAAGTGGTGCTGCAACGCGACAATGAGCTCCATGACGTGCTTCCGGCCCCGGTCGCTGACCTGTGGGTATGGCATGCAGTCGAGGAGACGGAGCACAAGGCAGTGTGTTTCGACGTTCACGCCGCAGCTGTAGGAACGGGGTTCCTGGCCTACATCAACCGGGTATTCGGGATGCTGATTGCGACACCGTTATTCCTGCTGGTCATGTTGGGAATTGGTGCGGCGGTCCAGGGCTCGCCGCGGCCAGCCCCGGCTAAGCCGCCGGCGCCCGCGCCCGCCATAGATGGACAACCGCCCGACCGGATTAGCGGTCGCAACATACTGGGCGTTCTGCGCGCGGCGATTCCATGGCGTCAGTACTTCTCCTACTACAGGCCGTCGTTTCATCCCTGGGAGCACGACAATTCGCATCTCGTAACGGACTGGAAGGCCCGCAATCCGCACTTCGGATTGTCGCCGTACTCATCGGCTTCCACGGATCGGGTGCCGGACCCGGAACCTTCCGCTGCGCCTGTCAGGGCTTGATTACTAATCAGTCAGTAATATAGGCTACATCTTTATTCCGGAAGAAGGCGCGTACCAGCGCCGGGTTCTCCCCGATCGCCTTCATCTGCGCATCGATGC
>JABMNB010000028.1 GCA_013205335.1 Rhodospirillales bacterium | reverse complement strand
GCCAACGCCGCCGAGCATCCGCCGCAGGAAATGTGGCGCGCGCCGCGCTTTCGCTGGGAATTCAAGACCGTCGACAAGAACGAGCCCAATGCCTTCTGCCTGCCGGGCGGCAAGATCGTCGTCTACACGGGCCTGCTGCCGATCACCAAGACCGAGGCCGGCCTGGCCGTTGTGATCGCCCACGAGGTGGCACATGCCCTGGCGCGCCACGGCGCCGAGCGCATGAGCGACCAGATGGTGGCGTCTGTCGGTACTGCCGCCGCCGCGGTGGCCCTGTCGGCGACGGTGAGCGGTCGCAGCCGCACCTATCTGCCGGCGATGATGGCTGCGGTCGGCGCCGGCGCGACGGTGGGCTATATCCTGCCGATGTCGCGCGCCCAGGAATCGGAGGCCGACCGGATCGGCCTCGTGCTGATGGCGATGGCGGGCTACGATCCGCGCGAGGCGATCGGCCTGTGGGAGCGCATGCGCGCCGCGAGTTCCGGCAAGCGGCAGGCGGAATGGCTCAGCACGCATCCTGCCGACACCACGCGCATTGCAGATATCAGGCGCTGGCTGCCCGAAGCCATGCAGTACTACAAACCACGATGACCGAAACACTGGAATACGACGCAACCGGGCTGCTGTGCCCCCTCCCCGTGCTGCGCGCCAACCGCAAGCTGCGCGAGCTTATCGTGGGCGGCCTGCTGACCGTGCGCGCGACCGATCCCGCCGCCGAGGCCGACTTCCCGGCCTTCTGCCGCCAGACCGGACACGAGCTGGTCTCCGCCACGCGCGAGGGCGAGGTGCTGGTATTCGTGATTCGGAAACGCTAGACGGCGGAAACGCCAGACGCCCGCTCGACAGACAAGAGAGAAATCATGCCGCAAACCACCTTCAAGACCATCGATTCCGTGGACATGTCCGGCAAGCGCGTGCTGGTGCGCGTCGACCTCAACGTGCCGATGAAGAACGGCAAGGTGACCGATGCCACGCGCATCGAGCGTGCGGCGCCGACGATCAAGGAGCTGGCCGCCAAGGGAGCGAAGGTGATCGTGCTCAGCCATTTCGGCCGGCCCGACGGCAAGCGCGTGCCGGAGATGACGCTGCGTCCGCTGGTCGAGCCGCTGGAGCAGGCGCTCGGCAAGCCGGTCGCCTTCGCCGAGGACTGCATCGGCCCGCTGGCGGAAGCCGCCGTGCGCAACATGAAGCCGGGCGACGTGCTGCTGCTGGAGAACCTCCGCTTCCACAAGGAGGAGGAGAAGAACGACGCCGGCTTCATCGACAAGCTGTCGAGGCTGGGCGACGTCTACGTGAACGATGCGTTCTCGACCGCGCATCGCGCGCACGCCTCGACCGAGGGCCTCGCCAATCGCCTGCCCGCCGTCGCGGGCCGCCTGATGCAGGGCGAGCTCGAGGCGCTCGACAAGGCGCTGGGCAACCCGAAGCGGCCGGTCTGCGCCATCGTCGGCGGCGCCAAGGTCTCGACCAAGCTCGAGCTGCTCGGCCATCTGGTGGGCAAGGTCGACAAGCTGATCATCGGCGGCGGCATGGCGAATACGTTCATGCACGCGCAGGGGATCAACGTCGGCAAGTCGCTGTGCGAGAAGGATCTGGCCTCGATGGCGCTCGATATTCTGGAGAAGGCCAAGGCCGCCAAGTGCAAGGTACTGCTGCCGGTCGACGTCATGGTGGCGGGCGAATTCAAGGCCAACGCAGCCCACCTCGTCGTCGATGCGAGCTCCTGCCCCGACGATCAGATGATCCTCGACATCGGACCTAAGTCGATTGCCCTCTACCAGCAGGAACTGGCCGACTGCGCGACCGTGGTGTGGAATGGCCCGCTCGGCGCCTTCGAGATCAAGCCGTTCGACGCCGGCACGGTGGCGCTGGCGCTGGAAGTCGCGCGGCTCACCGGCATGGGCAAACTCCTGTCGGTCGCCGGCGGCGGCGACACGGTGGCCGCACTTGCCGCAGCCGGGGTCGAGGAGAAATTCTCCTATGTCTCGACGGCAGGTGGCGCCTTCCTCGAATGGATGGAAGGCAAGACCCTGCCCGGCGTTGCGGCGCTGATACGGGCAGCGTAGGACTGGGCGTCATGAGCGCCCCACCGACACAACCCGACCGCCCGCGCCTGCCGTGGGATCCGCCCGAGCATTTCGAGAAGCGGACGCCTGAGGGCGACAATCGCGAGCGGCTCGTGTGCGGGCGCTGCGAGTTCATCCACTACCAGAACCCCAAGGTCGTCGCGGGCGCCGTCTGCACGTGGAGAGACGACAAGGGGCAGGACAAGATCCTGCTGGCCAAGCGCGCCATCGAACCGCGCAAGGGCTTCTGGACCCTGCCGGCCGGCTACATGGAACTGGGCGAGACGACCGAGCAGGCCGCTCAGCGCGAAGCACTGGAAGAGGCCTGCGCCACCATCGAGATCGACCGGCTGCTCGCGATGTACAGCGTGGCGCGCATCGGCCAGGTGCAGATCATGTATCGCGCCCGTCTGGTCTCGGCCGACATCGCCTGTGGCATCGAAAGCGAGGAAGTGGCGCTGGTCGACTGGGCCGACATCCCGTGGGACCAGCTTGCCTTCCCGACGGTCGTCTGGGCGCTCGCGCACTTCCACGAATCGCGCGACAA
The DNA here is from genome assembly GCA_013205335.1 of Rhodospirillales bacterium. Taxonomy (GTDB): domain Bacteria; phylum Pseudomonadota; class Alphaproteobacteria; order Reyranellales; family Reyranellaceae; genus Reyranella. The sequence continues at coordinate 185 of JABMNB010000028.1, read as the reverse complement.
GACCGACTTCGCGACCTACTCCAACCCGACCGGCGACCTCGCCCGCATGTGGCCGCCGCGCAAGCCTGAGGGGGTTTGACAGCTGTCGTCCTGAGCGCAGCGAAGGACCTGACGGAGCGCCCAGAGAACTCCTTGGCTGCCGTGAGATCCTTCGCTGCGCTCAGGCTGCCAAGAGTAGGTAGCGG
>JABMNB010000006.1 GCA_013205335.1 Rhodospirillales bacterium | reverse complement strand
GCTGCAGGCATATTCGTTCGTCGAGGGCGGGGCGGCCAAGATCACGGCGGCGGTGGCGCCCATGGTCGCGATTCCGACCACCTCGGGCACCGGCAGCGAAGTGAGCCGCGGTGGCGTCATCATCATGGATTCGGGCCGCAAGCTCGCCATTGGCAGCCCGTATTTGATTCCCCGGCTGGCGCTGATCGACCCGGAACTGACGATGAGCCTGCCGCCGCATCTCACCGCCGGCACCGGGATGGACGCCCTCACGCACAATATCGAATGCTACCTCGCCAACGTCTTCAACCCGCCGGCCGACTCGATCGCGCTCGACGGGCTGGAGAAGGCCTGGAAGTACGTCGAGCGCGCGACCCGGGACGGGCAGGACCGCGAGGCGCGCTACAACATGGCGGTCGCCGCCATGGAGGGCGCCATGGTGTTCCAGAAGGGGCTGGGAGCTGTGCACGCGCTCTCGCATCCGACCGGCGGTCTGAAGGGCTATCGCCTGCACCATGGGACATTGAACGCCATCTATCTGCCCGCGGTGCTGCGCTTCAACGAGCCGGCGGTCGGCGACAAGTTCAAGCGCGTGGCGCAGGTGATGGGCCTGCCCGACCGCGAAGCCAGCGCCGAGGGCGTCGCCAATGCGGTGGCGGCGCTCAACGAGCGGCTGGGCATTCCGAAGGGTCTGGGCGCGGCGGGGCTGGCGCAGGACACGATCGAGAAGATCGCCGAGGGCGCGATGGGCGACCACTGCCATCTCTCGACGCCGCGCCAGCCGACCAGGGCGCAGTATATCGAACTGATCGAGCAGAGTTGGGGTTAGCAGGAACAACAACATCCTCATCCTGAGGAGGCGCCCCTCGAATACCTCGGGGTGAACTCCACGCCGTCTCGAAGGATGGACAACAACGTGACTGGTCCGACCCTTCGAGACGGCCGCTAGCGCGGTCTCCTCAGGGTGAGGTCGATGGGAGAGAAGACATGAAGGTCAAGGGCAAGGTCTGCGTCGTCACCGGCGCGGCGGGCGGCATCGGCGAGGCGATCGCACGGCGCTTTGCGAAGGAAGGCGCCAGGGGACTCGTGGTGGCCGACAGGGATGCCGGCCGGCTCGAGAAGGTCGCCAAGGACATCGGCGCGCTGGCGGTGACGGGCGATATCGGCCAGGAGTCCGAGGTGAAGCGCCTGATCGCCGAGACCGAAAAGAAGTACGGCGAAATCGACATCTTCTTCTCCAACGCCGGCATCGGCCGCGGCGGCCACGAGGATGCGACCGACAAGGACTGGGCCGATTCGTGGGCGATCCACGTCATGGCGCATGTCTATGCCGCGCGAGTGCTTGTTCCACAGATGCTGAAGCGCGGGGAAGGCTATCTGCTCAACACCGCGAGCGCCGCCGGGCTACTGGCGTCGATGGGCTCGGCGCCCTACGGCGTCACCAAGCAGGCGGGCGTGGCACTCGCCGAACATCTGTCGATCCAGTACGGCGATCGCGGCATCCGCGTGTCGGTGCTCTGTCCGCAGGCGGTCGATACCGACATGCTGCGCATGGCGGGCGCGACCGCGGCATCGGTCGACGGCGTGATCAATACCGACGCGGTGGCGCAGACGGTGATCGAGGCGATGGACGATGAGCGGTTCCTGATCCTGCCGCATCCCGAGGTGAAGGAATACATGACGCGCAAGCTCGACCGCGACCGCTGGCTGCGCGGCATGCGTCGCCTGCGCGACAAGACGGGTGAGGGGCAGGCAAAGCGCTGACAGCCGTCAGGCCGTTTGGCGGTCGGTCCGCCTCTTGATTCCCTACATCCAATCCTTGTTCGCCGAAACCGGCCTGTGGACCGCGCTCGGCGTCACGCTGATCGCCGGCCTGATGCGCGGGTTCGCGGGCTTCGGATCGGCCATGTTGATGGCACCGATCTTCGCCATCCTGTTCGGCTCGGCCGAAATGGTGGTGACGGTGGTCGCCATCGAGCTCGTCGTATCGCTGCAGCTCTTCCCGCAGGTCCGCCGGCATGCCGACTGGAAGCTGCTGACGCCGATGAGCCTCGCGGCCTGCCTGGCCATGCCGGCGGGCGTCTGGCTGCTGGCGAGCGTCGACAAGAACACGATCGTGACGTCGGTATCGGCGGTGATCGTGGCGTTCGTGGTGCTGATGTGGACCGGCTGGAAATACACCGGCCGCCGCTCGACGCTGGCGACGGTAATCGTGGGAGGCATCTCGGGCGCCATGATGGCAACGACCAGCGTCGGCGGGCCGCCGGTGCTGCTCTATCT
>JABMNB010000254.1 GCA_013205335.1 Rhodospirillales bacterium | reverse complement strand
TTCCCGGTAGCGGGCTTCTTATTGATTGCCATCTGATTGTCTCCCCCGGGCCCAGTGTAGGGGACGAACTGGTTTCGGCGATAGTCCCCCTGTCCTTGCTCAAAAAGCGATTCGGCCATGGAATCGGTGTTCCAATGAAGTTCATGAGGGGCCCGTGCAGTGCCGCGAGAGATTCGGCGGGCTCCTGCGCTACTATCATCGAGAGGCGGCGTGATGGCCCAACGGCCGGACCAATTATTTGACCACACGGGCCTGGCCGCTGTTCCTGCCGCCCTACAGCCCGGACCTCAATCCCATCGAGATGGCCTTCGCCAAGCTCAAACAACTGCTGCGCAGCCTCAACGCGAGGACCATCGACCAGCTATGGCGTGCCATTGGCAGCGTCTGCTCTGTCTTCACGCCAGACGAGTGTTGGAACTTCTTCCGGCATTGCGGCTACGCCCCTGCCTCTTCTTGAGCGTCCGATGCTCTAGCGCATGCGCCGGTGATCTCAAGTACGTCTACTGCGTGAACCCAAGCAGCCGCGGCAGGAAGAGCACGAGGTCGGGCATGAAGGCAATGAGCAACAGGGTGACGACGATCGACGCCAGAAACGGCAGCAACGGCTTCATCAGCTGATCCATCGACAATCCGCTGACCGCCATGCCGACGAACAGGCACAGCCCCACGGGCGGCGTGATGTGCCCGATCGCCGAGGCGATGACGCAGACCATGCCGAAATGGATCGGATGGACGCCGACGGCGGTCGCCACCGGCAACAACACCGGCACCGTGACGAGGATGATCTCCGACGGCGTCAGGAAAGTGCCCAGGACCAGGTAGAGGAAGATGATCATGATGATGAACACCCACCACGCAGGCGTCATCGCAGCGATCGCGCTTGCCACCAGAAAGGGGAACTTCGAATAGCTGAGCACCCAGCCGAAGGCGCCGACGAAGCCGATGATCAGCCCGATCACCCCGGACAGGCGCGCGCTGTCGGCGAAGATCTTCGGCAATTCCCGCAACGCCGGCTCGCGGTAGAAGATCGGCGGGACCACGAGCGCATAGACGACGGCGACGGCTGCGGCCTCGGTCGGCGTGAACACGCCGAAAATGATCCCGCCCATGATGATGACCGGGATCATAAGCGCAGGCAGGGCCCTGGTCAGGGCGCGCATGAACTCCGGCAGCGTCGGCGGCGCCTCCTTGGGGTAGTTGCGCTTGCGGGCGATGATGAAGACCGGCACGGCCATGCCCAGGCCGACGAGCAGGCCGGGGATGACACCGGCGGCGAACATGGCCGCCACCGACTCGTCGGCCATCCAGGCATAGATTACGGCGATGATCGACGGCGGAATGATGGGCGCCACGACGGCGGTCGAGACGGTGAGCGCGGTGGCGAAATCCTTGTCGTAGCCCTTGCGCACCATTTGCGGAATCAGGAACGTGCCGAGCGCCGAGACGTCGGCCACGGCCGAGCCCGAAATGCCGCCGAAGAACATGCTGTCGAGCACGTTGACGTAGGCGAGGCCGCCGCGAAAGCGGCCGACGAGAGCGGTCGCGAGATCGATCAGGACGCGGGCGACACCGCCGCGTGCCGCGACGTTGCCGGCCAGGATGAACAGCGGAGCCGACAGCAGCAGGTAGGAGTCGGACAAGAGGCCGACGAAGCGCGTCGGTATGATGATCGGGTTGAGAGCGGGGTAGAGAAACGCCGTTGCGAGTGCGCCGACACCCATGGCGATGCTGATTGGCATACCGAGCACGATCATCAAGACGAAGACGACCATCAGGGTTTCCGCCATAGCCCCCTCGCCGTTAGGTAGATGTTGCGGAGCATCGGCACGATCATCAACGCCGAACCGACCGGCACGGCAGCGAAGACATAGTCGAGGGTGAGGCCCAATCCGGCACTGGTCTGAAACCCGGCGTTCGGCACCAGCGTGAAGCTGAGCCAGATCAGGTAGCCGAACAGCACGATGCCGAGCCCATTGGTCAGGATCGAGATCGCGGCGCGGCCACGCAGGCCAGTGAGCTTCACGAAGTAGTCCAGCGCCGTGTGCTCGTGGCGCCACATGGCGGCGGCAGCGCCGAACATGATCAGCCAGACGAAGAGATAGCGCGGTATCTCCTCGAGGCCATCGATGCCGGTGAGCCCGAGGTAGCGGAGCACCACCTGGGCGAACACGGCCAACGTCATGACGGCGAGGATCGCGCCGCCGACGTAGGCGAGGCCTTCGTAGAGTCGCGCGCCCGTCGAGGGCGCGGATTGTGCGTCCTCGGGGCCTTGTTCGTCGGGGACCGCCATGCTGCCGGTCGCGCTACTTGATGCTCAGGATGTAGTCGACCATCTTTTTCGAGTCCTTGCCGGCTGGCGTGGCGTAGAATTCGTTGTAGACGCCTTCCGTCGCCTTGAGGAACGGCGCGGCGTCCGGCTTGGTGATGGTGACGCCCTTGGCCAGCACAAGGCCCTGGATTTCCTTGTCCTCATCGCGGATGAACTTGCGATTGAAGTCGCGGGCATAGACCCAGGCATCCATGACCGCCTTCTGGCCGGCGGGGTCGAGCTTGGCCCACGATGCCTTGGACATGAAGAGCGCCACCGCCTGGTGCGTGTGCCGCACGTCGGCGACATACTTCACGATGTCGTAGAACTTGTTGTGATAGAAGGTGTTGACTCCGCCTTCGGCGAAATCGATCACCTTCGTCTGCAAGGCCGTGGCCACTTCGGGGAAGGCGATCGGCGTAGAGATCATGCCCAGCGCCTTGAACGTGGCAACCAGGATCTTGTCCTCCTGAACACGCACTTTCTTGCCCTTGATGTCGGCCAATCCGTTGATGGCGGAATGACCGTAGATGCCGCGATAGCCGGCGGCGAAGAACCCGATCAGCTTGAGGCCTTTCTTGTCGAGCACTCCTTCGTAGTACTTGTTCAGCGTGTCGGTGCTGTCGAGTGCCTTGAAGAAGTGGTCGTAGTCGCGAAAGATGTAGGGAAGCTGGAACACCGACATTTCCGGGATCGCCGTCGACAGCGGCGCGGTCGTGACCGGCGCGATGTCGACGGCACCGAGCTGGACCTGTTGGGCGACCTCGCGTTCGCCGCCGAGCGCGCCGGAATGATGATGGGCGACCTTGATCTTGCCGCCGGACAACTCTGCAAGCTTGTCGATGAACTGCTGCGAGGCCACCGATGTGCCGTGCTTGGGCGGATTGACGTTGCCCATGCTGAGGTCCTTGCCCTGGGCCTGGGCGGCACGATCCGATCCAAGCGCAGCGACAAGCAGCACGAGGCCGGCGGGCAACAGATGACGCAACTTGGATGTGATCATGGCTGATCCTCCCGGGATGCCTTTCACTGGGTGGCGCTCGTTGGCGCCGCTCTTCGCGACTTGGCCGCCTGTACGGCAGCAGCCTAATTGATCGCTTCCGCAGCATGGCACAGCGCCGGCGATGGCCGCTAGAGCAATCGCGCGTTCGAATGCTTGGGTTGTCGTTAGGTCAAAAAGCTCGAACGGCCGGAAGCCCAACGCCCAAGCGTGGTCAGCATAGCGGTGCCGGAGGTGGTCCGGTACGATTTTGCGGACGGTCCATGATGCCGTCGCCGGGGGGCGGCGCAGGGCAGGGGGCGTTTATGGATTGGGCGCGCATCCTGGCTTACGTGACGGGGACGGTGGACCAGGAGCTGCTGGCGCGGAACGAATACCTGGCTGCCGGCCCTGCGCAAAACGTCGTCCAGCGATGGAATTGGTTTGCCGAGCCTAGGTCGGGCGGGGCGTTGCCGGCGCAGGACGGTCACCTGATGTCGCATGGCGACGTGTTCGTGCTCCAGCGTGAGGCGACTACGAACCCGGAACGAGAGCAGGGAGCCGAGGGCGGACAAAAGCGTGAGCATGCCGATGACGGTATGACTGCGTCGCCAAAAACTCTATGCTTCTCGGCTTTTTGGAGTTTTGAGCAAGCACAGCCGTCGGGCCAGCTCATTACCTCCACGCCGTTGTCGGTGGTGTAGATCACGATGGTGTTGTCGGTGATCTTGCGGTCGTCGAGCTTCTTCAGGAGCTGGCCGACCTGGCCGTCATGCTCGACCATGCCGTCGGCTACGACGCCAAGGCCGGTCTTGCCCTCGGACGAGCGCTTCAGGTGCCAGATAGGATGTGGGCGTGATGGGGTCAGCCGGTCGAGCGGCGCACCTGTCAGTCGCGCACCGCGGTCACCGCCCCTTGGCTCATTGGCCAGAGCGGACCTCGACCCACTGGTCCTTGATTTTCAGCCGGTGGCGGACGACGCCCGGCTTCAGCGCGGCCTCGATGAAACAGCCCTTTTCGGCAGCCGCGAGCAGCCGACGTTGATCCGCCTCCGGCACGGCGGCGCCGAGGTCAATATCCATGGTGAAGGCGACCGGCGCGCTGACATAAGGCGCACTGCCCTGCTGCACGCGTTCCCAGTGGCAGCGTGTGTCCACCGCGATGCCGGTCACCTCGATCTTCAGGCGTCGCGCGAAGGCACGGAGCTGCACCATGACGCAGGCGGTCAGGGCAGAGGTGAAATAAGCCAGCGGATAGGGTGCGCTGGAATTGCCGCCATGCCCGGGACCCTCATCGGTGGGCAGGTCGTAGACCTCGCTGGGTAGGCCGCCGGGTCGGCGGACAGTGATGTCGTTGCGGAAGCCGCCGATGTTGCGGCCCTCCGCGTCGAAGATGACGTCGCCGCGGATCGTCGTCGGTGCGTCAGCCATGTTGGTCTCCCCCATTCTTGCGGTTCAGGCATATTCCAGCACGGGCAGGGCAGGCGGCGCCACCCCCCCCCGTCGGCTGTCCCCGCTTATAAAGCCATCCGGCCATCGGCTCGGTTTGTCGATGAAGGCCATGGTTGATGATGTGCGGAGATAGAAGAGCGCGCCGTTCTCTTGCGGCTTGGTCTCAGTGCACGGGCTCTGAGGGCGTCTGCAGCCGAGCGACGCAATAGCGGACCGCGACGGTGACCTCACTGCGAAGACGGTGCACGTTCAATCGCTGCAAAAAGTGCAGGCCGCGCGACGCTCGTAGAGATGGCGCAGGCCAGGGCGTTGCCGGCGCAGGACGGTCAACTGATGTCGCGGGGCGACGAGCTCAAGCTCCAGGGGGGGCGACTGCTCACCCGGAACGAGAGCAAGGAACCGAGGGTGGACAGAAGCGTGAGCGTGCCGATGACGGTGTGACTGCGGCGCCGAAAACTCTATGCTTTCTCGGCTTTTTGGAGTTTTGAGTAGGCATGGAATGAGGGTCATGTCGGTGATAAGAGAACCACGATGAGGCTGGGGC